>NZ_JBFBDP010000031.1:0-95204 GCF_040701585.1 Streptomyces sp. NPDC093801
GTCGCAATCCACACCAGGCCAGAAGGCCCTCACCCATTTCAAGATCCCTCAACCGAGACCTGCATCACCCGTCCACAACCTCCCTGGACAGAACAGCTAGGCCGTCTCGTCTCCCCCGTCAGGCGCCCGCCGGGTGCGGGTCCAGGCCAGCAGCTGTTCCGCCGGCCAGGTGTTGACGACCCGTTCCGGCGGGACCCCGCACTCCGCCGCCCGTGCGCAGCCCAGGATCTGCCAGTCGAGCTGGCCCGGCGCGTGCGCGTCGGTGTCGATCGCGAAGAAGGTGCCCGCCCCGGCCGCCAGGCGCAGCAGCCGCCGGGGCGGATCCAGCCGTTCGGGACGGCTGTTGACCTCCACGGCCGTCCCGGACTCCGCGCACGCGGCGAACACGGCCTCCGCGTCGAACGTCGACTCCGGGCGGGTGCGGCCGGTCACCAGCCGGCCCGTGCAGTGCCCGAGGACGTCCATCAGCGGGTTGCGCACCGCCGCCAGCAGGCGCCGCGTCATGGCGGGGGACTCCATCCGCAGCTTCGAGTGCACGGAGCCCACGACCACGTCGAGCCGCTCCAGCAGCTCCGGCTCCTGGTCGAGCGAGCCGTCCGGCAGGATGTCGCACTCGATCCCGGTCAGCAGCCGGAACGGCGCCCACCGCCCGTTCAGCTCCGCCACCGCCTCCAGCTGTTCGCGCAGCCGCCCGGGCGACAGGCCCCGGGCGACCTTCAGACTCGGCGAATGGTCCGTCAGCACCGCCCACTCGTGCCCGAGCCCGGCCGCGGCCCGGCCCATCGCCTCGATCGGGCTCCCGCCGTCCGACCAGTCCGAGTGCAGGTGGCAGTCCCCGCGCAGCGCCGCGCGCAGCGCCGTGGCGGCGGGGCCGGGCGGCGGCCCCTCGGGCATCGCGGCGGCCTCGTCCTCCAGCCCCTGCAAGTACCGGGGAACCTCCCCCCGCAGCGCCTCGCGCACCACCTGTGCGGTCTTCGGCCCGATGCCCCGCACCGCCTCCAGCGTCCCGGCGGCGGCCCGCCCGGCCGTCTCCCGCTCACCCATCCGGGCCAGCGCCGAGGCGGCCGTACGGAAGGCCCGGACCCGGTACGTGGGGGCCTGCGCGCGCTCCAGCAGGAAGGCGATGCGGTCCAGCGCCGCCACCGGGTCCATGGGCACCTCCTCACGCTGCCAGTGTCCCCGCGCTCCCGCGGGGCGGCGAGCGCGGAGCGGACCCCGCCCGGACGCGGGCGCGCCGCACGGCCGGGTGCGCGATCATGGTCCGCATGTCCGACCGATTCACCACCCGGGTCCTCGACCTGACGACCGGCCGCGCCGAGACCGTCACCGACCTGACCCGCCACTGCGAGCGCTTCCTGGCCGAGGCCGCGGCCGGCCGCGACGGCCTGCTGAACGTCTTCGTCCCGCACGCCACCGCGGGCATCGCCGTGATCGAGACGGGCGCCGGCAGCGACGACGACCTCCTCGACGCGCTCCGCACCCTGCTCCCCGCCGACGACCGCTGGCAGCACCGGCACGGTTCCCCGGGCCACGGCCGCGACCACGTCCTGCCGGCGTTCGTCCCGCCGCACGCGACCCTTCCGGTCGTCGGCGGCCGGCTCCGGCTGGGGACCTGGCAGTCGGTCTGCCTCGTCGACACCAACCAGGACAACCCGGAGCGCCAGGTCCGCCTGTCCTTCCTCGGGTAGCGGCCGGCCCGGGCGGATCAGCCGGCGTCGTCCCCCTCGGGCGGGGCCACGCGCTCGGTGAGCGTGAACAGGGCCCCGTCCGGGTCCCGGAGCATGACCGAGCGCTCCTTGCCGTCCGAGGTGATCACCGAGACGGTGCGGCCGCCGAGGTCGAGTGCCGCCTCCACGGCCGGCTCCAGCTCCGGGACGCGGAAGTGGACGTGCCAGCGAGGCCGGGTGTGCGGGGTGTAGGCGCCCACCTCCACGGGCCCGCTGTCCAGCCGGGCCACCGGCTCCCCGCCCTGCCGCAGGACGACCTGGTCCTCCTCGTACGCGACCTCGCAGCAGCCGGGGCGGCCCGTGGCCCACTCCAGCACCTCCCCGTAGAAGAGGGCCGCGTCGAAGGCGTTGCGGGTGCGCAGCTCCAGCCAGGCGGGTGCCGGGCCCCGCCCGACGCGCCAGCCCGCGGTGACCGGCCCCTGCCAGATGCCGAAGACCGCCCCGTCGGGGTCGGCGACCAGCGCCGCCCGCCCGCCTCCGGGGAAGGAGACCGGGCCCACCGCCACCGTGCCGACGCGCTCGCGGATCCGGGCCGCCGCCACGTCGACGTCGTCGACGGCGAAGTACGGGGTCCAGGCCACCGCCACGGCCAGGTCGCCGGCCAGCGCCCCGATCCCGGCGACCGGCACCCCGTCCTGCACGGCCATCGAGAAGGCCGAGCCGAACCGGGCCGGACGGAAGGTCCAGCCCACGACCGCTCCGTAGAAGCGCTGGGACGCCTCCAGGTCGCGGGCCATCAGACTCACCCAGCAGGGGGCCCCGAACACGTCCTTCGTCGAAATCTCCACGACACAAGGAGTAGCGCCCGGGCCCCCTCCGCGCGGCGCAGGCGCGCCCGCAGGTCATCACCACCAGTAGGCGGGGTACCTCGGTGCGGTGCGGCGGACGCGGGAGCCGGCGTAGCCGGTGAGGACCAGGAGCACGGTCGAGCCGAAGAGCAGCGGGACGAACCGCGCGGGCTCCGGCGTCTGGAGCACGGTGATCACGGCCGTGGCCACGGCCGGCGAGTGCGGGGTGCGGGCGAGGGTCAGCACGGCGAGGGTGAGCCCCGCCGCCACGGCCGCCGCCCAGGCGGAGCTGCCCGCGGCCGCCAGCACCGCGTAGCCGCAGGCCACGCCCATCAGGTGGCCGACGATCACCCCGCGCGGCTGTGCCAGGGGCAGGGTGGGGGCGCTGTGCACCAGCGCGGCGCTGGCGGCGAGCGGGGGTATCAGCACCGGCTCGTGGATCGCCGCGCCGATGGCGACGAGGGCCAGCAGCACCGTCGTGACGGCGCTGATGCTGTGGAACGCGGCCAGGGCGCTGGGCCGGGGCGGGGCGCCGGGAGCCGTGACGGGCGCCGGGGGCGCGTCGGGCGTACGGGTGGTGGCGGCAGGCATGCGGGAGCAGGATTTCGGTGCGGGGCCGGGGCAGGGAGGCGGGCGGCCTCACCCCACGCGGTGGTCGACCGGAAGGCGGGGCCGCGCGGCCGGCGCGTGTGCGGCCGACGCGATCCGGACATGAGTGTATCGGCCGTGTGCGCACGGACGGGCGGCAGGTCCCGGGGAAGGGGGACGGCGGGCGAACCGCCGGGGAGGGCCGGACGTGATCGTGTGCAGGACGGCGGAGCACGCCGAAGGCAGGAAGGAACGGCACCCACGATGACGCACCCGCATCCCGCCGGGGTCCCGACGGACCTCGACACGGTGATCGCCGAAGCCCCCGCCGACGCGACCGGAGCGCTCTGGCGGCTCACCGGGGCCGGACGCGCCCTGGACTCCAACCTGGTCCGGCTGCGTCCCGGCGCGGCCATCGCGGAGCACGCCGAGCCCCTCCTCGACGTCCTGCTCCTCGTCGTGTCCGGCGGCGGCCGCATCGAGACCCCGGACGGCGCGCACCCGCTGCGGGCCCACTCGGCGTGCTGGCTCCCGCGCGGCACCCGGCGCTCCCTGACCGCGGGGCCCGGCGGCCTGGCGTACCTGACGGTCCACACCCGCCGCCCCGGGCTCGCCATCGGCTCCGCCGCCCCCGCCGAGGGCGGCGAGCCGGCCTGCCTCCTCCACCGGGTCTGCCCCGCCTGCGGCCGCCCCGCCGCCGAAGCCGCGGCCCGCTACTGCTCCCGCTGCGGGACGGAGCTCCCGGAGTAGGCGACGCCCCCGCCCCGCCGCCCGGAGGGGGCGGTGGGACGGGGGCGTGCGGCGGTCAGAAGCCGCAGTTCGTCACCCACTTGTGGGAGGAGATGCGGTCGTTCCACTCCCACGGGATGTTGCCCGCCGAGCCGTTCGGGGCGCAGGTGGAGGCACCGCCGTAGTTGATGTCCGCGTACACCCGGACGTCGCCCAGCGCGCCCGAGTAGCCGTTGTTCCACCAGGACGAGGCCCGGTCGTTCATGTCGTAGTCGTTCCCCGCCCCACAGGTGCGCCAGTCGGCGTCGTTCCCGCTCCAGCCGCAGGCCGGACCGCCGCGGTTGGTGTCCGCCCAGACCCAGTAGTTGCCGTCGGCGGCCACGCCGGAGGCATCGGCCGGGGCGGTGGCGCCGGCCGGGGCGGCGCCGGCCGGGGCGCCGGAGAGGGCCAGCAGGGGCAGCGCGAGCGCGCAGGCCAGCATCGTCGTACGGAACTCAACCACGGGATCCTCCTGGTGACGTGGGTCGGTCGTGCTGGGACACGACGCGCTCCGCCCTGGGGAGCGCGGCGTTCTGGAGCCGCCGGCCGAGGGTGATGTCGTCCCGGTGACGGGCGCGGACTTCCTCCCCGTAGGCGCGGTCCAGAGCCTGGGAGACCCGGCCCAGCGGGGTGCTGGTCGCGCAGGTCGCTTCGGTGACCGCGAGGGCGGTCTCGGCGGCGTCGGCCCGGTCCGGCGCCAGGCCCTCGGCGAGGGCGGCCGCCGCCTGCCGGGACTCGGCCGGGGAGGCGTACGGCCGGCCCGCCTCCTTCATGCAGGCCGCCCACCGGCCGACCGCCTCCGCGTACCGGGCGTCGCGGCGCACCCGCTCCTCCTGGGCGGGGCGGAGGTTCATCGTGACGACCTTGGCGCGGAACCAGGCGGCCAGGTCCCCGTAGAGGGTCCGCTGCGCCTGCGCGATGCACCCCTCGGTGCTCGCCGTCAGGGTCATGCCGGTGGGGGCGGTGGCGGACAGTCCCGTCGGGGAGGCGCCCATGAGCGCGGTCCGGGCGGCCGCGCGCTCGCGGGCCGGCAGCCGGTGGAAGTACCGCTGGTTGGGGTCGGCCGCCCGGGCCCCGGCGGCCGCCCGCTCCGCCCGGCCCCCGTAGCCGTGGGCGCGGGCCCACTCCACGTCGTCCAGCCCGTACGGGAAGGAGCGCCCGGCCCCCTCCTCCGGGGCCGGTCCGGTGACCTCGTACACGAAGCCCCGCGCCGCCATGCAGCGGCTGATCAGGATCTGCTCCGCCCGCGCGAGGACGCGGGACTGGCCGGCGGTGGGCTCCGCGGCGGACGCCCGCCCGCGCTCCGGCGTCCCCTGCGCCCCGCACCCGGCCAGGGCCAGCGCCGCCGCCAGGGCGGCCGCCACCGGGGCCCTCCGTACTCGCCTCATCCGTCCCGACCCCCTCCGAGGGTGCCCGTGCCGCCGTGCGCGGCCCGTCGTCCGGACCCAGGTGTAGCCGCCTCCCGTTGTTCGCCGTCGGGGCCCTGGAACTGAACAAACAATTGCTGAACAATCCACCCCGGCAGGTCCAAAACGGGCCCGGGGGAAGGGGCGGCGCATGGCACGCAGGGAACGTCCGCTGGAAGGGGAGGACGGGCCCCTGCGGGAGTTCGCCACCGCCCTGCGCCGGCTGCGCCACGAGGCCGGGTCACCCCCGTACCGCGAGATGTCCGCGCGCGCCCACTACTCCGTCGCGACCCTGTCCGGCGCCGCCGCCGGCCGCCGGCTGCCCAGCCTGGACGTGACCCTCTCCTACGTCCGCGCCTGCGGCGGGGACCCGGGGGAGTGGGAGCGCCGCTGGCGCGCCGCCGCCGTGCGGCTGGCCGCCGACGGCGCCGGATCCGGGCCCCCGGAACCCGCCGTGCCGGGCCCGCAGGGGCTCCCGTACGTCGGCCTCGCGCCCTTCCGCACCGAGGACGCGGCCCTCTTCTTCGGCCGGGAACGTCTCGTCGAGGACCTCTTCACCGCCCTGACCCGGCACCGGGTGGTCGCCCTCGTGGGCGCCTCCGGGGCCGGCAAGTCCTCCCTGCTGCACGCCGGACTGCTGCCCCGGCTGCACGCCGACCGCCCGGCCCGCGCCGTCACCGTCCTCACCCCCGGCCCGCACCCCCTCGACCGCGCCCGCCGGGCCCTCGCCGCGGACCCCGGCGCCGGCGCGGACGGCGACGCGGTCGAACGGGTGCTGGTCGTCGACCAGTTCGAGGAGGTCTTCACCGTCTGCGCCGATCCCGCCGAACGCACCCGGTTCGTCACCGCACTCGTCGGCGCCGCCCGGCGGCCCGGCTCCGGCTGCCGGGTGGTCCTCGGCGTGCGCGCCGACTTCTACGCCCACTGCACCCGCCACCCCGAACTCGTCGACGTGCTCCGCGAGGCCCAGGTCGTCGTCGGCCCGATGAGCGCCGCCGAACTGCGCCGCGCCGTCGTGGAACCCGCCCGCCGGGCCGGCCTGACCGTCGAGGGCGGCCTCCAGGCCACCCTCGTCGCCCACGCCCACGGCCAGGTCGGCGTCCTGCCCCTGCTCTCGCACTCCCTCCTGGAGACCTGGCGGCGGCGCCGGGGCGCGGCCCTCACCCTGGACGGGTTCCACGCCGCCGGCGGCTTCGAGGGAGCCCTCGCCCAGTCCGCCGAATCCCTCTACGCGTCCCTCTCCGCGCCCCAGCAGCGTCTCGCCCGGCAGGTCTTCGTCCACCTCATCGCCCTCGGCGAGGGCACCGAGGACACCAAACGGCCCGTCGTCCGCGCGGAGCTGGGCCAGGACGGCGACACCCGCACCCTCCTGGCCCGGGCGGCCGCCCTGCGGCTGCTCACCCTCGACCGCGGGGCCGTCGAGCTCACCCACGAGGCCCTCATCCGGGCCTGGCCCCGGCTGCGCGACTGGCTCACCGACGACCGCGAGCGCCTGCGCCGCCACCGCCAGCTCGCCGAGGCCGCCCGCGCCTGGGAGGCCGTGGGGCGCGACCCCGGAGCCCTGCTGCGCGGGGCCCCGCTCGCCCTGGCCCGCGAGCTCACAGCCGACGGCGGCGGCACCTCCGTCCTCACCGCCGGGGAGGCGGAGTTCCTCGCCGCAGGCGCCGCCGCCGAGGCCGCCGCCGGGGACTCCGCCCGCCGCCGCACCCGCCGGCTGCGCCTGCTGGTCGGCGCGCTCGCCGCCCTCGTCGTGGTGGCCGCCGTCGCCACCGGCAGCGCCGTCCGCGCCGAGGACGAGGTCACCCGGCAGCGCAACGACGCGGTCGCCCAGAACCTCGCCGACACCTCCGCCGGGGTGGCCGCAGCCGAGCCCGGCCTCGCCGTGCAGCTGGGCCTCACCGCCTACCGGCTCTCACCCACCGCCCGGACCCGCGACGGCCTGCTGTCCGCGCTGATGACCTCGCTGCCCGCGCACGACAAGGAGGTCGTCGCCCTCGCCTACCGCCCCGACGGCCGCCAGCTCGCCACCGCGAGCGGCGACCGCACCGCCCGGCTGTGGCAGACCCGGGGGAGCGGCCGCCCCACCCCCGTGGCCACCCTCGCCGGCCACGGCGCCGCCCTGCGCGCCCTCGCCTACCGGCCCGACGGCCGCGCCCTGGCCACCGCCGCGGCCGACGGCGGAGTCCGGCTGTGGGACGTCGCCGACCCCGCCCGTGCGGCCGTCGCGGCCGAACTCCCCGCGCGGGAGGCCGACGTGCGCGCCCTCGCCTTCAGCCCCGACGGCCGCACCCTCGCCACCGCGGGCGCGGCAGGCGGCGTCCACCTGTGGGACGTCGGCGACGTCACCGGTGCCGACGGCCCCGCCCGGCGGCCCGCCGAGACCGCGCCGGTCCCCGGCCACCGGGACACCGTCCGCGCGGTGGCCTTCAGCCCGGACGGCCGGGTCCTCGCCACCGGCGGGGAGGACGCCACCCTCCGGCTGACCGACGTCGCCGACCGTGCCCGGCCCGCCCCGCTGGCCGTCGTACGGGGCCACGACACCGCCGTGTTCTCCGTCGCCTTCGCCCCCGACGGCCGCACCCTCGCCACCGGCTCCGGCGGCCGCACCCCGGTCCGGCTGTGGGACGTGACCGAACCGCGCCGGCCCGCGCCGCTCGCGGCACTGACCGGGCACACCGACGTCGTCGGCTCGGTGGCCTTCGCCCCGGACGGCCGCACCCTGGCCAGCGCCGGGGACGACCGCACGGTCCGGCTGTGGAGCGTGGCCCCGGGCAGCCGGCCCGCCCCGTCGGCCACCCTGAGCGGGCACGCCACCGCGGTCGGCTCCGTCGCCTTCAGCCCCGACGGGGCCGTGCTGGCCTCCGCGGGCTACGACAGCACGCTCCGGCTGGCGGACAGCGACCTCGACCGCGCCCTCGCGGGGGCCTGCGCCCACGCCGGCCCGCGGATCACGCGCGCACAGTGGGCCTCGTACCTCCCCCATCTGGACTACGCGCCGCCGTGCACCGGCCTCGAACGCCCCTGAAGCCCTACTGTCGTCACATCCCCGCAGAAGGCAGGCCCCCATGGAGAGCCCCCAGGTCCCCGTCGTCCCCGTCATCGACCTCGGAGCGTGGCGCACCGGCGGCCCCGCCGACCGGGCCCGGATCGCGGGCCGGGTGGACGGGGCCCTCCAGGCGGCCGGTTTCCTGCTGGTCGCCGGGCACGGGGTGGATCCGGCCCTGCCCGCCCGGATCCGGGAAGCCGCACGTTCCTTCTTCCGGCTGCCGCCCGAGGTGAAACAGCCGTACGCGGTCGCCGTCGGCGGACGCGGCTGGCTCGGCCCCGGCGCGGAGGCCAACGGCTACGCAGAGGGCACCGCCTCACCGCCCGACCTGAAGGAGTCCTGGTCCTTCGCGGCCGACGAGCCCACCGGCGTGCCCCCGGTGGACGCCGAATGGTTCCGGCCGAACACCTGGCCCGCGGAGGTTCCGGGCCTGCACGCGCCGGTGACCGCGTACCTGAGGGCGATGCGCGCCCTCTCCGACGAGCTCCTGGAGCTGCTCGCGGCGGCCCTGGCCCTGCCCGGGGACCACTTCACCCGTCACACCGGCCACCCCACCTGGGGGTTCAACGTCAACTGGTACCCCGGCACCGAGACCGTCGGAACGCCCCTGCCCGGACAGTTCCGCATCGGGCCGCACACGGACTTCGGCACGGTCACCGTCCTGGACCGGGAGCCGGGCGCGGGCGGACTCCAGATCCACACCGACGCCGGCGGCTGGCAGGACGCCCCCTACGACCCGGCGGCGCTCACCGTCAACATCGGCGACCTGCTGGCCCGCTGGACCGGCGACCGCTGGCGGGCGGGCCGCCACCGGGTCCTGCCGCCGCCCGCGCACGCCCCGGCGGAGGAACTGGTCTCGCTCGTCTACTTCTACGAGTGCGACGCCCACACCCGCGTGGAGTCCCTGCCCGCCCCGGTCGGCCGGGTGGCGCACGAGCCGGTCGACTCGCACGCCTACCTGCGCGCCAAGCTCGACCAGATCAGCGTCGGCTGAGCCGGCCCGGGCCCGGCCCGTCCCCGGTCACCCCTGGTTCCCGTCCCCGATTACCCCTGGTCGGGCCCGGTTCGGCAGGATGTGGGACATGACCGAGATCCGCACCCCCCGCCTCCTCCTCCGCCGCTGGTCCGACGACGACCTCGTGCCCCTGTCGGAGATCACCTCAGACCCGGACGTGATGCGCTGGATCGGCGACGGATCCGTGCTCGACCTCGACGGGACCGCCGAGGCCATCGAGCTCTGGGAGGAGGAGTGGGACGACGAGGGCTTCGGCGTCTTCGCCGTCGAGCTCCTCGCCTCCGGCGAGCTGATCGGCGCCGTCGGGCTGTCCGCCGCCGACGACCTGCCCGAGACCCGGCACCAGGTGCAGATCGGCTGGCGCCTGGGCCGGCCCTTCTGGGGTCAGGGCTACGCCTCCGAAGCCGCCCAGGCCACCCTGGAGTTCGCCCTCCAGGACCGCGGTCTCGACCGGGTCGTCGCCGTCAACCGGGTCGGCAACGAGGAGTCCGCGAACGTGATCCGCAAGCTCGGCATGGCCCACGACGGAGACACCACCGACCCCGCCACCGGAGCACCCGTCACCCTGTACGGCATCGACCTCACCGAGTACGCGGGCTGACCCGGCTGCCGCCGTGCCCGCGTTAGGGTACCGTCAGGCAGAAGTCAGGCTTTGGTAAGTCATAAGATCGGCTTATGGGGTCATAAACGGGAGGCGGGTAGGGGGTTAGGGTGGCCTTAGTTTAGGGTTTCCTTGATCAGTCAGATTGTCGGTCGAAGGGAACCCAGTCATGCCTCGCCCTCTGCGGGTAGCAATCGTCGGCGCCGGCCCCGCCGGTATCTACGCGGCCGACGCGCTGCTGAAGTCGGAGGCGGCCGCGGACCCCGGCGTCTCGATCGACCTCTTCGAGCGCATGCCGGCCCCCTTCGGCCTGATCCGGTACGGGGTCGCCCCCGACCACCCGCGCATCAAGGGCATCATCACCGCCCTGCACCAGGTCCTCGACAAGCCGCAGGTCCGCCTCTTCGGCAACGTCGACTACCCCGGCGACATCTCGCTCGACGAGCTGCGCTCCTTCTACGACGCCGTGGTCTTCTCCACCGGCGCCACCGCCGACCGCGCCCTCGGCATCCCCGGGATCGAGCTCGACGGATCGTACGGCGCCGCCGACTTCGTCTCCTGGTACGACGGCCACCCCGACGTGCCGCGCACCTGGCCGCTGGAGGCCGAGAAGGTCGCCGTCCTCGGCGTCGGCAACGTCGCCCTGGACGTCGCCCGCATCCTCGCCAAGACCGCCGACGAGCTGCTGCCCACCGAGATCCCGCCGAACGTCTACGACGGCCTCAGGGCCAACAAGGCGCTCGAGGTCCACGTCTTCGGCCGCCGGGGCCCCGCGCAGGCCAAGTTCAGCCCGATGGAGCTGCGCGAGCTCGACCACTCGCCCAACATCGAGGTCATCGTCAACCCCGAGGACATCGACTACGACGAGGGCTCGATCACCACCCGCCGCTCCAACAAGCAGGCGGACATGGTGGCCAAGACCCTGGAGAACTGGGCGATCCGCGACATCGGCGACCGCCCGCACAAGCTCTTCCTGCACTTCTTCGAGTCCCCGGCCGAGATCCTCGGCGAGGACGGCAGGGTCGTCGGCCTGCGCACCGAGCGCACCGAGCTCGACGGCACCGGCAACGTCAAGGGCACCGGCGAGTTCACCACCTGGGACGTCCAGTCCGTCTACCGGGCCGTCGGCTACCTCTCCGACGAACTGCCCAAGCTCCCCTGGGACGTCGAGTCCGGCACCGTCCCGGACGAGGGCGGCCGCGTCATCGAGGGCGGTGAGCACATGGCGTCGACCTACGTCACCGGCTGGATCCGGCGCGGTCCCATCGGCCTGATCGGGCACACCAAGGGCGACGCCAACGAGACCGTCGCCAACCTCCTGGAGGACCACGCCCAGGGACGGCTGCTCACCCCTTCCGCCCCCGAGCCGGAGGCGGTCGAGGCCTTCCTCGCCGAGCGGCAGGTCCGGTACACCACCTGGGACGGCTGGTACCGGCTCGACGCCGCCGAGAAGGCGCTGGGCGGGCCGCAGGGCCGTGAGCGCGTGAAGATCGTGGAGCGCGAGGAGATGCTCGGGGCGAGCGGCGCGTGAGACACCGGTGGGGCCCGCCTGCGGCGGGCCCCACCGGTGCGTCCGGGGTCAGTCCCCGATCGAGGTGATCTTCCGGGTCTGCAGGTCGGCCTGGACGTGGACCGTGGTCGTGCTGTTGCCGCTCCAGGTCAGAGCCACCGCGGCGTTGGTCTTGCCCATCCCGCTGTCGACCGAGGTCACCTTCCACCGGAGCGGAACGTTCTGGGCGCGCAGCACACCGTCGGCGTGGTTGGCCTCCTCCCACTGCCTCAGCTCCCGCTGGAGCGGCTCGGAGAGGTAGGCGGCCCGCAGCCGGTCCGCGGTGCGGCCGTCGCCGTCGTAGACCGCGTCGATGTAGGCGCCGTAGAAGTCGGCGATCCGGGTGAACGCCCCTTCCGGGCTGCCGGAGACGGACGGCGGCGCGGCGGCCGTGGCCGAGGTGCCGGCGAGGAGGGCGAAGGAGAGGGCGGCCGCGCCCGCGGCGGCGGCGAGGGCGACGGACGTGGCGCGCTGGTTCGGGAGCTTGAGCATCGGTCGGTACCTTTCCCCGTGATCACGTGCTGCCGGTACGGTCCCCGGCTGCCCCGGAAGACGGGGGGCCACCGCCAACGGGTTCTCCTTGTCCGGGAAATGGCGAGATTTCGCTCGTACGGGCGATCCGTCCCCCCGAGTCCGCGCGGCGGTGGAATGCGGCGGACCGGGCCGGGGTTGCGACGGACGCGACATCCGACTCCGTACGCACTGGAGAGCTCATGAAGATCGGCATCATCGGCGCCGGCAACATCGGCGGCAACCTCACCCGCCGGCTCACCGCACTCGGACACGAGGTCCGCGTCGCCAACTCCCGCGGCCCCCACACCCTGGCCGGCCTGGCCGAGGAGACCGGAGCCACCCCCGTCGCGGTCGCCGAGGCGGCCCGCGGCGCCGAGATCGTCGTGGTCACCGTCCCCTTCAAGAACCTTCCCGACCTGCCCGCCGGGCTCTTCGAGGGGGCCGCCGAGGGGTTCACCGTCATCGACACCAACAACTACTACCCGCGCCAGCGCGACGGCCGCATCGCCGCCGTCGAGGACGAGGGCCTCACCGAGAGCCGCTGGACCGAAGGCCGGCTGGGCCACCCGGTCGTCAAGGCCTTCAACGGCACCTACGCGATCGACATCCTCGAACGGGCCCGCCCGGCCGGGGACCCGGACCGCATGGCCCTGCCCGTCGCCGGCGACGACGAGGCGGCGAAGAAGGCCGTCCGCGCCCTGATCGACGAGCTCGGCTTCGACACCGTCGACGCGGGCGGCATCGACGAGTCCTGGCGCCAGCAGCCCGGCACCCCCGTCTACGGGCTGCGCGCCGGCGCCGAGGAGGTCACCCGCGCCCTGGCCGAGGCCTCGCCCGTCCGCACGGAGGAGTTCCGCGGCTGAGCCGCGCGGCGGCGGCCCGGACCCCGGCGGTGCCGGCGGTCCGGGCCGGCCGAGGGGGTTCGGCCGCCCGCGGCGCGGTCCACCGGGCAGACTGTCCGGCGTGACGACTATGAGCAAAGGCGCCAATCTGCCGGTCTCGGCACCCTCCGTCAGAGCCGTGCTCGGCTGGTCCGGCGGGCCGGGCGTGCCCGACGTGGACGCGTCCGCGCTGCTGCTGGCAGGCAGCGGACGGGTCCGCTCCGACGGGGACTTCGTCTTCTACAACCAGCCGCGGCACGCCTCCGGCGCCGTACGCCACGTGGGCAAGCGGCCGGGGGCCGACACGCTCGACGTGGACCTGGCCGCCCTGGAGCCGGACATCGCGCGCGTCCTGCTCTGCGCCTCCGCCGACGGCGGCACCTTCGGGCAGGTCCCCGGGCTCCACCTGAGGCTGCTCGACGGGGTGTCGGGGGCGGAGGTGGCCCACTTCGCGATCGAGGCCGGACCGGAGACCGCCCTGGTGGGCGGGGAGCTCTACCGGCGGGCCGGCGCCTGGAAGTTCCGGGCCGTGGGCCAGGGGTACGCGAGCGGGCTCGCGGGACTGGCCACGGACTACGGCATCACCGTGGACGACGCCCCGCCCGCGGCCGCCCTCGCCCCCGCGCCCGCGCCGGTGCCCGAGCCCGTCCGGCCGCCCGCCCCGGCGCCCGCGCCCGCCCCGGCGCCCGCGCCCGCCCCGGTCCCGCCCCCGGCACCCGCCCCCGTGCCCGCGCCCGTCGCGGTCCCCGTCGCGGCGTCCGCCCCCGAACCCGCCGGGACCGCCGTGCGCCTGGTCAAGGGCGAGGAGTGGCTGCCCCCGGAGATGCGCGGCCGGCTCTCCCTGCGCAAGGAGCAGGTGGCCGTCAGCCTCCGCAAGGCCGGCGCCGCCGACGTCACCGCGCGCGTCGTCCTCGTCCTCGACGCCTCCGGTTCGATGAGCACCCTCTACTCCCGCGGCACGGTGGCCGGCGTGGTCGAGCGGATGGCCGCCGTCGCCGCCCAGCTGGACGACGACGGCGAGATGCAGGCCTGGACGTTCGCCACCAACCCCGCCCGCCTTCCCGACCTCGCCATCGGCGACCTCCCGGAGTGGCTGCGCCTGCACGTGCGCGTCGGCCAGATGGCCGTCTTCGGCCGCAAGAGGGCGCCCAAGGGCCTGCTCCCCGGCCAGGTCGACATGCGGCACGTGGGCTTCCAGAACGAGGAGCAGAAGGTCATCGCCGAGGTCCGCGCCTTCGTACGGGCCCACCCCGTGCCCGCGCCCACCCTGGTCCTCTTCTTCTCGGACGGCGGGGTGTACCGCAACGCCGAGATCGAGCGGGAGCTGCGGGAGGCCGTGGAGGAGCCGGTGTTCTGGCAGTTCGTCGGTCTCGGCCGGGCCGGCTTCGGCGTACTGGAGCGCTTCGACACCATGCCGGGCCGCCGGGTCGACAACGTCGGCTTCTTCGCCGTCGACGACATCGACCGGATCTCGGACCCCGACCTCTACGACCGGCTCCTGTCGGAGTTCCCCTCCTGGATCCGCGCCGCCCGGCAGGCGGGCATCCTGCGCTGAACCCCCGGGCTCCCGGTGGAGCGCGGACCGGTCGGACCCCTTGACCCCAAGCTGGTCCAGACCAATCATGAGGCGTCCGCCCGTTCGCTCGCGCCCCACCGGGAGCCTTCGTTGAGACTGCGTCAGCATGCCCTCCGCCGCTTACTCGCGGCCTGCGCCACCCTCGCCACCTCCGCCGGACTGCTCGCCGCCGCCGGCGCCGGGCCCGCCCGGGCGGCCACCCCCTACGCGGCCACCCCACTGCCCGCGCACGTCTTCGCGCCCTACTTCGAGGCGTACTCCTCCGACAGCCCCGCCGACCTCGCGCAGAAGTCCGGCGCGAAGTACCTGACGATGGCCTTCGTCCAGACCGAGGCCAAGGGCTCCTGCACCCCGTACTGGAACGGCTCCACCCGGCAGCCCGTCTCCGACTCCGTCTTCGGCGCCGACTTCGCCGCGATCCGGGCGCGCGGCGGCGACGTCATCCCCTCCTTCGGCGGCTACGCGGCCGACAGCGGGGGCACCGAGATCGCCGACAGCTGCACCAGCGTCGACGCGATCGCCGCCGCCTACCAGAAGCTCGTCACGACCTACGACGTCAGCCGCCTCGACATGGACATCGAGGACAAGTCGCTGACCGACAAGGCCGGTGTCGACCGCCGCAACCAGGCCATCAAGAAGCTCCAGGACTGGGCCGCCGCCACCGGCCGCCCCCTCCAGATCTCCTACACCCTCCCCACCACCACGAGCGGGCTCGCGAGCAGCGGACTGGCCGTCCTCAAGAGCGCCAAGGCGGCCGGAGCCCGGGTCGACGTGGTCAACCTGATGACCTTCGACTACTACGACGGCGCCGCCCACGACATGGCGGCCGACACCCGCACCGCCGCCACCGGCCTCTACGACCAGCTCGCCGCCCTCTACCCGGACCGGACCCCCGCACAGCTGTGGGGCACGATCGGCGTCACCGAGATGCCGGGCATCGACGACTACGGCCCCGCCGAGACCTTCACCACGGCCAACGCCACCGCCGTCTACGACTGGGCCGTCTCCAAGGGCCTCGACACCCTCTCCTTCTGGGCCCTCCAGCGCGACAACGGCGGCTGCCCCGGTACCGCAGGCTCCGACACCTGCTCCGGCATCGCCCAGGACCCCTGGTACTTCACCCACGCCTTCGCCCCGTTCACCGGCGGCGGCGGACCCGTCGCCGACGACTTCTCGGTCTCCGTGGCCCCCGGCTCCGCCTCCGTCGCCCCCGGCGCGACCGCCACCGCCACCGTCTCCACACAGGTCACCTCCGGCGCGGCGCAGCCCCTCACGCTGACGGTCTCCGGCGCCCCCGCAGGCGTCACGGCCACCCTCACCCCCGACGCGGTCACCGCCGGCGCCACGGCCCGGCTCACGGTCGCCGCCTCGACCACCGCCGCGCCCGGCACCTACCCGCTCACCGTCACCGCCGCAGGCGGGTCGAGCCACGCCACCGGCTTCACCCTCACGGTCTCCGGCCCGGGCGGCGGCAGCGGCGCCCTGGTCAACGGCGGCTTCGAAACCGGCTCCCTCGCCCCCTGGACCTGCGAGAACGGCGGCTCGGCCGTCACGGCGCCGGTCCACTCGGGCACGTACGCCGTCCAGGGCGACCCGGACTCCGCCCACACCGGCGAATGCGCCCAGACCCTCACCCTCGCCCCCGACACCACCTACACCCTCAGCGGCTGGGTCCAGGGCGCCTACGCCTACCTCGGAGTCCGCGGCGGCGCGAACGCCAGCACCTGGACCAGCGCCACCGGCTGGACCAGGCTGACGGTGCCCTTCACCACCGGCGCCTCCGGAACCGTCACCGTGTACCTCCACGGCTGGTACGGCCAGGGCGCGGTCCGCGGCGACGACCTCACCGTCGTCTAGCCGCCCCGCGTTAGGCTCGGCCCCACCGCCCGGGGCCGCAGCCCCGCCGGGCGGTACGGACCCGAGGGAAGGAAACCCCGCATGCCCGGCCCCGCCGCCGTCAGGATCCTGCGCGCCGCCGACCGTGCCGCGGTGCCCTGGAAGAACGGCGGCGGGGTCACCCGCGAGATCGCGGCCGCCCCCGAGGGGGCCGGGACGGAGGACTTCGGCTGGCGGGTCAGCCTCGCCGAAGTCGCCGCCGACGGGCCCTTCTCGGAGTTCCCCGGAGTCGACCGCACCCTCACGCTCGCCGAGGGCGCCGGCATGGACCTCACGGTCTCCGGGGTCCCGCGCCGCGTCGACGAGCGCTACGCGCCCTGCGACTTCCCCGGCGACGAGCCGACCGGGTGCCGGCTGCTGGACGGACCCGTCGTGAACTTCAACGTGATGTACCGGCGCGGCCGCGTCGAGGCGCACACCGCCGTCGTCAGGGGCGCACTCGCCCTCGCCGTCCCGCCGCAGACCGTCCTCCTGGTCGTCGCCCTGGAGGGACCGGCCCGCCTCGACCACTCCGGCGGGAGCGTCGCACTGGGCCCGTACGACGCCGTCCTGCTCGAGGCCGCGGCGGCCCCGTGCCGGGTGCGCACCGAGGGCCGGACGGCCGTCGTCGCCCTGCGGACCTCCACCCCACGCGAATGAGCCGGTCACACCGGTGCTCCGGACAACCCCAACTCCCCACGCCCCGGCGGCCCCCGGGGTCATGCGGGCGCAGTGCCCCGTGCAGAATCGACCGGTGACCACGACCGAACCCGAGACGGACCCCTTCGACGAACACCGAAGGCTCCTGTTCGCCACCGCCTACCGCATGCTGGGCACCGTCAGCGACGCCGAGGACATCGTCCAGGACGCCTGGCTGACCTGGAACAAGGCCGACCGGTCGGAGGTGCGCCACCCCAGGGCCTACCTCGTCCGCACGGTCACCAACCTGTCCCTGAACCGGCTCACCTCCGCCCGGGCCACCCGGGAGGAGTACGTCGGCCCGTGGCTCCCCGAGCCCCTGCTCACCTCGCCCGACGTGGCGCAGGACCGGGAGCTCGCCGAGAGCGTCTCCATGGCGATGCTGGTCGTCCTGGAGACCCTGTCGCCCGTGGAGCGCGCCGTGTTCGTCCTGCGCGAGGTCTTCGGTTTCTCGCACGCGGAGATCGCCGGCTTCCTCGACCGCGAGGAGCCGGCGGTCCGGCAGATCTCCTCCCGCGCCCGCAAGCACGTCGCGGCCCGCAGGCCGCGTTTCGACACCGACAGCGCGGAGCGCGAGCGCGTCACCGACCGCTTCCTGACCGCCTGCGCCGGGGGCGACATCAACGCCGTCCTGGAGATGCTCGCCCCCGACGTCACCGCCTGGTCGGACGGCGGCGGCAAGGTGACCGCCGCCCGCCGCCCGCTCCACGGCCCGGACCACGTGGCCCGCTGGCTCTTCGGTGTCCTGTCCAAGCCCGGCAACGCCGGTGCCGTCATCACCCCGGCCCTCATCAACGGCGAGCTCGGCCTGCTCACGCGGGTGGGCGACACCCCGATCGCCGCCGTCACCTTCGACCTGGAGAACGGCCTGCTCCGCAACCTCCGCATCCAGGTCAACCCGGACAAGCTCGCGGGCCTGCGCACCTGACCCCCCCCGCCCGGGCCGGCCCCCGCGGGGCGGGGGCCGGCCCGGGCGGGCGCCGCGGAGGCCGCCCGGCGGATCCGCACCGGCGGCGCCCACCACGCCGCCGTGGACGTGCACACCCCGTGAGAACAAGCGCGGCAGGCCCCTCGCAGCCGCACGTGGTACACGAGCGGGGCTCGAGTCCCCCCCGAGCCGGGCACCAATCGCGCACCACCGCAGCTGGCTACCTTTCGGAGACCGACCGCACGTCCAGCACCAAAGGGGGAGCCACGTGAACAACGCGCTCACCGCCGGCCGCATCGCGGCATCGTTCGAGGATCTCGTCGGCGAGACGCCGTTGCTCGAACTCCAGCTCGACGGCCTGCCCGCCACCGCCCGGGTCCTCGCCAAGTTCGAGGCCGCCAACCCGCTGTCCAGCATCAAGGACCGGGCCGCCCTCTTCATGCTGCGGGCCGCGGAGGAGTCCGGCGCGCTCGTACCCGGAGCCACCGTCATCGAGTCGACCTCCGGCAACACCGGCATCGCCCTGGCCGCGCTCGCCGCCTCCCGGGGCTACCGGTGTCTGATCGTCCTCCCCTCCAACGCCTCCCGCGAGCGCGTGCTGACGCTGCGCATGCTGGGCGCCGAGGTGGAGTTCACCGACCACACCCTCGGCTTCCGCGCCTGCTGCGAGCGCGCCGAACAGCTGCACGCCGAGATGCCCGGCTCCTGGTACGCGCGCCAGCACGAGAACCCCGACAACGTCCGGGCGCACTACACGACGACCGGCCCCGAGATCTGGCGGGACTCCGGAGGCCGCGTCGACTACCTGGTGTGCGGGATCGGGACCGGCGGGACCATCACCGGCATCGCCCGCTACCTGCGCGAGCGCAACCCCGACCTCAAGGTGGTCGCGGTCGAACCCGCGGGCTCCGCGCTGCTGTCCGGCGGCGAGCCCGGCCCCCACCGCGTCCCCGGCCTCAACGGCGGCTTCATCAGCCCCGTCACCGACGTCCACCTCATCGACGAGGTGATCGCCGTCGAGGACGAGGACGCCGCCGCCACCACGCGCGCCATCGCCGCCCGCACCGGGCTCCTCGTCGGGATCTCCGCGGGCGCGGCCGCCTACGGCTGCCGCGAACTCGCCCGCCGGCACGACCTGTCGGACGCGGTCGTGGCGACCGTGTTCCCCGACAGCGGCGAGCGCTACCTCAGCTGGTGGCCGGAGGCGGCGTCCGCCGACCGGTCCTGAACGGCGGCCCGGGGCCGCCCCACGGTGCGCCCGGGCCCGCCCCCACTCCTTCCCCACCCCCACGCCTGCCCGAGTACGAGCCTGAAATTCCCTGCCGCCGCAGGGGGAGAAGAGAGCGAATGAACCCCGAGCGCACCCTGCTGCTCGTCGGTGGAACCGACGAGACCGTGCAGAAGGCCCACGACCTGGGGCTGAACGTGCTGCTCCTCCAGCACCCGACGAAGGTGAGCGAGGTGCAGAACCGGCTCGCCGCCGCCGTCGAGGTCGTCGACTTCACCGAGTGGTCCCTCGTCGAGCCCCTGGTGCGGGCCTGGCACGAGAGCCCCGGCTTCGCCGCGGTCGTCTCCCTCACCGAGCCGGGGCTCGAGAACGCGGGCCGGATCAACGACCTGTACGGGCTCGGGGGCACCGGCTACGAGGTCACCGCCAGGATCCGGGACAAGGCCGCCATGCGCCGCTACGTCGCCGAGCACGACCCGGAGCACGCGGTCGGGGCCCGCTCCCTGAAGACCCGTGAGGACCTGGACGCCTTCGGCGCCTCCTACGGCTTCCCCTTCATCGTCAAGCCCGTCGACGCCACCGCCAGCATCGGCGTCATGCGGGTGCAGGGACCCGAGGACGCCGACCGGGTCTGGGACGAGGTCACGCGCCTCTCGGGCACCCGTACCGACCGGGTCTCCTCCCTCTTCGTCCTCAAGGACTTCCTCATGGAGGAGTTCCTGGACGGCCCCGAGTTCAGCGTCGAGTCCTTCAGCTTCGCCGGCCGCCACGTGATCGTCACCATCACCGAGAAGTTCACCTCGGACGGCCACTTCGCCGAACTGGGCCACGCGGTTCCGGCCCGCCTCTCCGAGGCCGACGACGCGGCGATACGCGAGGGCATACGCGGCTTCCTCGACGTGATGGGCATGCGCGACGGCGTCTGCCACACCGAGGTCCGCCTCACCGCCAAGGGCCCGCGCGTGATCGAGGGCCACAACCGCATCGGCGGCGACTCCATCCCCGAACTGGTGCGCAGCGCCTTCGGCGTCGACCTGGTCACCCTCGCCGTCGGCCAGCCGTTCGGCCTGGTCGAGGAGCTGCCCGACCGGCCGCGGGCGCACGGCGGCGCCGCCGTGCGCGCCCTGGTCGGCACCCCGGGCACCACCGTCGAGTCGGTCGCCGGCCTCGACGGGGCCCGCGCCGCCGAGGGCGTCATCTCCGTCACCGTGGGCGCCAAGCCCGGCGACGGCGTGCGCGTGCTCACCGACAACTGGGACCGGCTCGGCCTGATCGCCGTCGCCGCCGAGGACACCACGGCGGCGATCCGCCGCGGGGCCGAGGTGATCCGCGAGCACATCCGCATCACCCTCGCCCACCCCGACGGCGCCACCGTCCTCGCGCAGCCCTCCGAGATCGCCCCCCGCGAGAACCTGCTGATCATCCACCGCAACCCGCTGGAGCCGTTCCCGTACCGCTCCTGGCTGCCGGACCACACCGGCGACATCGTGGTCCTCGCCAACCGTGAGAAGATCGAACTCGCCGGCGAGAAGATCCCCGACGGCAACCTCGGCTACACCCGCCTGGAGATCCACGACGACTTCGACTCCCCGGAGTTCGAGGCCCGCGCCCTCGAACTCATGGCGGAGCACCGGATCACCGGCGTGACCGTGCTGCACGAGGGCGACATGGACCTCGCCGCCCGGCTGCGCCAGCGCTTCGGGCTGCGCGGCCCCTGGCAGGACGACGTCAAGCCCTTCCGCGACAAGGCCCTGATGAAGACCCGCGCCCAGGCCTCGGGCATCGAGGTCGCCGCCTGGGTCCAGCCCCGCACCGCCGACGAGGCCCGGGCCTTCGCCGAGGCCGAGGGCTTCCCCCTGGTCTTCAAGGAGCGCAGCGGCTTCAACGCGATCGGCCTGCGCATCCTGCGCGACGGGGCCTCCTTCGAGGAGAGCCTGACGGAGGCGTACGCCGCCGGCGAGCGCGACGACGTCCTGCTGGAGGCCTTCGTCCCCGGCCGCATGTGCCACGTCGACGGCGTGGTGCGCGACGGCCGGCTGGCCATGGCCTGGCCCTCCCAGTACCAGTACGACCTGTCCTCCTTCGCCTCCGACCCGGGCCCGCGCATCGACCTGACCCTCGACGAGGACGACCCGGTCACCCCGCGCCTGCTCGACCTCGCCGAGCAGGTCCTCGCCGCCCTGGCCCCCGAGGGCTCCCGGCTGCGCGACCACGCCTTCCACATGGAGGTCTTCCTCACCCCCGACGACCGGCTGGTGCTGTGCGAGATCGCCTGCCGTCCCGGCGGTGCGAAGATCCGCGAGGTCTTCCACAGCCTGTTCGGGGTGCACCTCGGCGAGTACGCCGTGCGCGCCGACGCGGGCCACCCGCTCCACGAGGCCGTCCGCCGCGGCGACGACCCGGCCGGGCTGCCGCGGCCGCGGCACATGGCGGGCCAGCTGCTCATGATGAAGCGGCCCGGGCTCGTGCGCGAGCTCCCGGCGGTCCCCGACGAGCCCTGGCTCGACGGGTTCTGGCTCTACGCCGAGGAGGGCCAGGTCATCGCCCCGGCCTCCGGCTCCTCCGACTTCCTCGCCGCCGCCGTGGGCACCGCGCCGAACCGCACGGAGTGCGAGCGCCGGCTGCGCGAGCTCGGCGCGTGGGTGCGCGAACACAGCGTGATCGGGGACGCGTCATGACGGCGGCCCGCCTGTCGGCGAAGACGCGGTACATGCTGGGCATGGTGGTCGACGCCACCGGGGCCGGCATGTACCTGCCGCTGTCGCTGCTGTACTTCCACCACGTGACGGGGCTGCCGCTCACCCAGGTGGGCACCCTGATGACGGCCGCCGCGGTGATCGGTCTGATCAGCAACCCGGCGGCGGGCGTCCTCATCGACCGGTTCGGCGCCAAGGCCGTCGTCACCGGCGGGTACCTGCTGCGGGCCGCGGGCTTCTGCACGTATCCGCTGGTGGACAACGGCTACACGATGTTCTGCGTGATCCTGTTGGTGGCGCTGGGCGACACCTCGTTCCCGCCGGCCATCCAGTCGTTCATCGCGGAGTTCGTCAAGGGCACCGAGCGGGACAAGCTGCTCGCCGCGCAGCGCAGCCTGCGCAACGCCGGCCTGGGCGTGGGCGGTCTGATCGCGGGCGGTGTCCTCGCCCTCGGGAGCGACGCGTTCTACTACGTGATCGTGTTCTGCACGGCCGCCGGGTACGTGCTGGCCGCCGTCTGCTTCGGGTCCATCCCGATCCCGCGTACGGCGCCCGGCGAGGGGGCGCCGCGGGTCTCCCGCAAGGGCGGCTACCGGCTCGTGGCGCGCAACCGGCCGTTCCTGGCCCTGACCCTGCTCAACGTGCCGACCGCCTTCGGCTACACGGTGCTCGCCGTCGGCATCCCGGCGTACGTCACCCAGGACCTGGGCGCGTCCACCTCGCTGGTGGGCGTCCTGTACGCCGTCAACACGGTCGGGATCGCCCTGCTGCAGATCCCGGTCACCCGGGCGCTCGTCGCCTTCCGCCGCTCGCGTGCGGTGGCCCTGGGCGCGGCGGTGTTCGCCGCCTCGTTCGTGGTGTTCGCCACCCTCGCCGCGGTGGGGGACAAGTCCGTCATCATGGTGGGCATCTTCGCCGCGACGGTCCTGTTCACGGCGGGCGAGCTGATGCACGGCGCCACGGCCTCGGCCCTGTGCGCGCAGGCCGCGCCGGAGGAGACGCGGGGCCGGCACCTGGCCGTCTACCAGCTCTCCTGGGCGGTGCCCAGCGCGCTGGCCCCGGCCGTCCTGACGGCCCTGCTCACGCTGTCGCCGACGGCGATGTGGCTGGTCCTGGCGGTGGGCGCGACCGTTTCGGCCCTGGGTGTCCTGCGCCTGGAGCCCAGGCTGCCGCGGGAGGCGGTCTACCCGGCCCCGCAGCCGGCCAGGACCGTCCCCGCCGAGCCCGCGCCGGCGGCCTGACCGCCGCCGGCCGCTGCCCCGAGCCCCCTGCCGGGCCGCGTTCCCGCGGCCGCCGGGCGGGGGGCTCGGGCGCGTGCCGTCGGCGGTCTCAGGACGGGAGGCCGGTCGGCAGGGGGGTGCCGCTCGGGACGGCGGTCCCGGCGGGCTCCGGCCCGCTCGTGCGGCCCGGCCCGCCCGTCCGGCCGGGGGTGCCCGTCGTGCCCGGGGTGCCCGTGCGGCCCGGCGTCGCGGCGGTCGGTGCGCCCGTGAGGACCTCCACCCGGCCCGTGTCGAGGGAGTAGTAGCCGCCGACCACGGCGAGGGCGCCCTTGTCCACGAGGGGGGCGAGGTCCCTGTTGGCGCGCAGGTCGTCGGCGGTCAGGGTGATCTGGTTGCGGATCATCCGGTCCACCGGGTCCGGGCCGCCCTGCCGGACGGTCTGCTCGTACGCCGGCCGCAGGGCCCGGGCGATCGCCTCCAGGTTGCCGGGCAGCCGCTTCCCGTCGCGCGCCGCCTCGTACGCCGCCTGGACGGCCCCGCAGCGCTGGTGCCCGAGCACCATGACCAGCGGGGTGGCGGAGGTCATCGGCCCGTACTCCACGGAGCCGGTGACGACCGGGCCGACGGCCTGACCGCCCGTGCGCAGGACGTACAGGTCGCCGAGCCCGGTGTCGAAGACCAGCTCGGGCGGCACCCGGGAGTCGATGCAGGCCAGGACCACCCCGTACGGCGTCTGGCTCTGGGCGACCAGCTCGCGGCGCGTGGGGTCGCGGTCGGGGTGGCGGAGCGTGCCGTCCACCCACCGCCGGTTGCCCGCCATCAGCCTCGCGTAGGCCTCGGCCGGCGTGTCCGTCCGCGGGTTCGGCGCGGCGGGCTCGGGCCGTGCCCGGGTACGGCCGGGCCCGCCGGCCGTACCCGTGCAGGCGGAGAGCGTGCCCGCGGCCAGCGCCAGGCCGCCGGCCAGCAGGGCCGAGCGGCGCGGCGGTCCTGCCCTGTCCATCGCGTGTTCCTCCGGGTCGCCGTGCGGGTCCCGTGCGCGGCGACCCAGGCGAGTATCGGGCGCAGTGCGGGGGCGGCGGCCCCAGGCGCGAGCGGGGGAGGCCCGGTTTCGCACCGTCGGCCCAGCCCGGAGCGGCGGTCAGGAGGGCAGCGCGCGCGCCGTCACGGGCTGGGAGGGGGCCTGGTGGCCGCCGGAGGCCAGCATGCGGACCTCGCCCCGGTCGCTGATCTCCGCCCGGACGATGCCGGTGGCATCGGAGTAGACCGGATGCCCGCCGGGCCCGGTCGACTCCGTCCGGTCCACGACCACGGTGTCCCCGTCCACCCCGGCGCCGCCGGGGAACGTCAGCTCGTACCGTCCAGCGCTCATTCCTCCATCGTGGGCCGCCCCCGCCCGCCCCGCCTTCCGGCTTTGCCCCCTCTTTGCCGCGACCGGGCGGCGGTGTCCGCCGACCCCCGTCCTAGACGGGCGCGGTGCAGATCACGTCGTACGGGCGCCCGACCGACAGGGTCAGCTCCATGGGCTCGGTGGTGCCCGCCGGGCACTGCCCCTTCTCCTCGACCAGGCCGAGCACCGTGAAGGCGTCCCGCCCGGCGGAGACGCAGGCCACCTCCTGGGCGGAGGAGGAGACGCAGTCGCCCTTGACCAGCTGCCCGCCGCCGGCCCCCGCGTCCCCGGGGTGGTCGCCGGAGAGGTTGCGCCCGCAGACCGTGTGGGTGGGGATCCCGCCGCCCTTGGACCCGTTCTCGGCGGAGGACCCGTACGACACGGACACGCGGATCATCAGGTCCGTCCCGGCCGGGCACTGGACCGAACCGGGGAGGATCCCGGCCGAGGTGACCTCCAGGGCCTTGAAGGTGGCGCCGGGTTCGTCGCAGCCGAGCGGCCGGTAGCCGTCCGGCGCCTGCTTCGGGTCGGGGCCGCCGCAGTCGCCGACCTGCCAGGAGCCGCTGCGGCCCTTCGAGGAGGAGGACCCGGACGGGCCGTCCTCGCCGCCGCAGGCCGCCGTGAGCACGAGGCCCAGGCCGAGCGCCGCCACGAGGCCGGCCCGCCGGGCGGTACTGCCGTGCTGGAACATGGTTCTCCCTATCGCTTCGGTGCGTCCGCCGCCGCAGGGCGGTACGCGAACCGGTCGGCGCCGCGGCGCCCGCGCTTGTCCAGCGGCAGCACCCCCGTGGCCGCCGCCAGCCCGAACGGCGGCATGTCGAAGTAGATCGCCTCGTACGAGCCCTGGGGCGCGACGTACGTCTCGTGCCAGAGCCCCACGTGCCCCCGCATCCGGCCGGCCCGGTCCTTGCGGTTGATCGCGGCCCACATCCGGTGGTGCAGCGCGTCGGGCGCCGCCGCGTAGGCGTAGAGCTTCTCCCTGGACTCCCAGTACTGGACCACGTAGTAGGTGCGCGGCGAGGCCGTCAGCAGGACGTGGCCCAGGAGCCCCCGGGCCCGGTCCTTCTTCAGCTCGCGCAGCATCCGCGGCATGCCGGTGAACACGGGCAGCCAGGAGTGCACGGCCCAGAAGCGGTTGATGCGCATCCCGATCAGCAGGACCACGGCGTCACCCTCGAGGGCCGCCGTGGTGCGGCCCGGAACCGGTTTGGCGAACACGAGGCCTCCGGAGGTGTATGCGGTTGGATAGCGCCACTGTCCAACAGGGCGCAATGGGATAGTGGCGCTATCCGAGGAAAGGCGCAAGGGATGCGGCTGTCAGAGTTGAGCGAGCGCAGTGGCGTCTCCACCGCGACCATCAAGTACTACCTGCGAGAAGGCCTGTTGGCGCCCGGGCGGCGGGTCAGCGCCACCACCGCCGACTACGACGAGGCCCACCTGCGCCGACTGCGCCTCGTCCGCACCCTGCTCCAGGTCGGCGGGCTGTCGGTGGCCACGGCCCGGGAGGTGCTGGGGCACGTGGACGACGACGCGCTGGGCCGTTCGATCCGTCTCGGCGCAGCCCTGTGGGCGTTGCCGCACCCTCCCGCGCCGGACGCCGAGGAGGACGACGGGGCCCGGGCGGCGGCGCGCCGGGAGGTCGACCGGCTGCTGGAGGAGGTGGGCTGGGAGAGCGCCCGCGAACTCGCCCCCCTCAACCCGGACCACACCTCGCTGGTGGAGGCGGTCGCCTCGCTGATCAGGCTGGGCTACCCGTGGAACGCGGAGATGATGACCCCCTACGCCCGGATGATGCACCAGGTCGCCGTCCACGACCTCGACTTCGTGGAGACCTACCCCTCGGAGGCGGAGCGGGTGGAGGCGGCCGTGGCCGCCACCATCCTCCTCGAACCGATCCTCCGGGCCATGCACCGCATCGCGCAGCAGGAGGAGACGGTCCGCCGGTACGGGATCACCTGACGGGGCGCCGGGTCCCCCGGACGGGGCCTGCGGACGGGGCCCGGCGGCCGTCCGCCCGGGACTACTCGAAGCGGTCGGTGTCGCCGGCCCCCCGGCGGACGATCTCGGCCTCGCCGGTGGAGAAATCGATGACGGTGGTCGGCCGGGTCCCGCAGTCCCCGGAGTCGACCACGGCGTCCACCACGTGGTCGAGCCGCTCCTTGATCTCCCAGCCCTGGGTCATCGGCTCGTCCTCGCCGGGCAGCAGCAGGGTGCTGGAGAGCAGCGGCTCGCCCAGCTCCTCCAGCAGCGCCTGGGTGACCACGTGGTCGGGGATCCGCACGCCGACCGTCTTCTTCTTCGGGTGCAGCAGCTGGCGCGGCACCTCCGAGGTGGCCTTGAGGATGAACGTGTAGGGGCCCGGCGTCGACGCCTTGATCGCGCGGAACACGTCGTTGTCCACGTGGACGAACTGCCCCAGCTGCGCGAAGTTCTGGCACACGAGCGTGAAGTGGTGCTTGTCGCCGAGTTCGCGGATCTGCCGGATCCGGGCCAGGCCCTCCCGGTTGCCCAGCTGGCACCCCAGAGCGAAACAGGAGTCCGTGGGATATGCGATGAGCGCGCCGGAGCGGATGCTGTCGGCCACGCCGCTGATGGTGCGCCGCTGAGGGTTCTCGGGGTGCACGTCGAAGTACTTCGCCATCCGCCGAGCCTACGGGACGGGGGAGCGGGCCGTTCCGCCCGGCCGTCCCCTGCTCCGTCCGGGTTCACTTGCGGTGCCCGTTCGGCCGCAGGACCGGGTTTACGATCATCGGTTCGGCTTCCTGTCGCTTTTGATGCTGCCCTGCGGACGTACGACAACCGGGAGGGCCGCGTGGCTGTGTCGCGGACGAAGGCGTGGAGCACGGCGGCCGCGGTGACGGGGGCCCTGTTGGCCGTCGCCGCCGCCCCGGGCCGTACCGCGGGGGCCGGCACCCCGCAGGGCGCGGACGCGCCCGCCGCACGGGACGCGGCGGTCACCCTGCTCGTGGGACGGAGCCTGGATTCCCGGGCCCTGGACCGCGGCCGGGCGCCCGCCGCCCGCTGGTGCGCCGCCCCCGCCTTCGCGAGCGGGCCCTGCGGCGCCTGGCGGGAGCAGCGGGTACGGGCCACCGCCCACGGGGCCGCGTCCCTCCTGTGGAACCCGGCGCTCGGCACCGCCACGCTCCCGACCGCCGCCGGCGGGCCCCTGGAGGTCGCCCTCGCCCACGCCGAGGCGGGCCGCCTGACCGACGTGACCGTCCGCGACGGGCACGGGCGCCGGCTGGCCGGAGAGGTCGCCCCGGAGAGCGGCCGCTGGCACAACACCGAACCCCTGCGCGCGGGAGAGGCCTACACCCTCCAGGTCGGGGCCCAGGACGGCGACGGCACCCCGGTCGGGGTGACCCTCGCCTTCCGCACCGCCCGGCCCGCCGCCGAAGGGACCCGCCTCACCGCCGAGTTCGGCCCCCGCCCCGGCACCTACGGCGCCGGCGAGATCGTCACCGCCGAGCTGAGCCACCCGGTGCCCGCCGACGCCCCCGAGGCCCGCGCCCGTGTGGAACAGGCCCTCCAGGTCACCTCCGAACCCCAGGTGGAGGGCGCCTGGCACTGGGTCGACGCCACCACCCTGCACTTCCGGCCCCGCACCTACTGGCCCGCCCACACCGTGGTCCGCGTCCGCAGCGGCCTCGACGGGGTCGAACTGGGCGAGCACGGATACGGAGGCCCCTCCGAGCCCCTGGAGTTCACCGTCGCCGACCGGATCGAGGCCGTCACCGACTCGGCCGCCCACGAGATGACCGTACGCCGCAACGGCCGGGTCATCCGCACCATCCCGGTCACCACCGGCAAGGCGGGCTTCCTGACCCGCAGCGGCATCAAGGTCGTCCTCGGCAAGGAGGCCAAGGTCCGCATGCGCGGGGACACCGTCGGCATCCAGAAGGGCACCAAGGAGTTCTACGACCTGCCCGTCCTCTACGCGACCCGGGTCACCTGGAGCGGCGAGTACGTGCACGCCGCGCCCTGGTCGGTCGAGGCACAGGGCGAGGAGAACGTCAGCCACGGCTGCACCGGCATGTCCACCGAGGACGCCGCGTGGTTCTACGAGACCGTCCGCGAGGGCGACATCGTCGAGGTGGTCAACAGCGGCGGGGACCGGATGTCCCCCTTCGACAACGGCTTCGGCGACTGGAACGTGGACTGGCGCACCTGGCTGGCCGGCAGCGCCCTGACCCCCGCCGCCGCCCACCCCGCCCCCCGCGCCGACACCGCCGCCTCCCGCCTCGAACCGACGACGTGACCCCCCTCGGGCCGCGCCCCGCGCCCCCGCCGGCGCACCGGGTGCTGCTCGCGGGCGCGGCCGGGAACTTCGTCGAGTGGTACGAGTTCGGGGTCTACGGCTGCTTCGCGACCGTCCTCGCCGCCCACTTCTTCACCCCCGCCCCCGGGAAGGGCCCGGCGGGCGCCGGCCCGCTCCTCGCCGCGTACGCCTCCTTCGCGGTGGCCTTCTTCCTGCGCCCCGCCGGGGCCCTGCTCTTCGGCCGCCTCGGCGACCGCATCGGCCGCCGCCCCACCCTGGTCCTGGTCGTGGGCCTGATGACCCTCGCCACCACCCTGATCGGCCTGCTCCCCACCCGGGCCGCGGCCGGGACCGCCGCGCCCTGGCTGCTCACCGCGCTGCGCGCCCTGCAAGGGCTCAGCGCCGGAGGGGAGTTCGGCGGGGCGGTGGCCCTGATGACCGAGCAGGCGCCGCCGGGCCGGCGCGGCCGGTACGGAGCCTGGCAGTCCTTCACCGTCGCCCTCGGCCTCCTCGCCGGCGCCGGCACCGCCGCGCTCCTGGCCTCGCTGCTGCCGCCCCAGGCCCTCATGGCCTGGGGCTGGCGCGTCCCGTTCCTCCTGGCCCTCCCCCTGGGCCTGACCGCCCTCCACCTGCGCCGCACCCTCCCGGACCCGCCCGGCCCCCGGCCCACGGGCGGGGAACGGGAGGAACCTCCCCCGGCGCCGGCCGCCGACGCGGCCGTCCCCGTCCCCGTCCCGGGGCCGGGCGCGGGCACCGGCCCGGGCCGGAGCGTGGCCGTGACGTCCGCCCCGGCCGAAGGGGTCGGCGAGCCGGGCACCGGCCCCGCTCCCGGCCCGGGTGCGGGCGCTACGGCGGCATCCGCCCCGGCCGCCGCCCGCGCCCACGACGACAGCCCCGCTCCCGCCCCCGGCCCCGCTCCCGCTCCCGGCCCCGCTCCCGCTCCCGGCCTCGCTCCCGCTCCCGCCTCCGGTCCCGCTCCCGCCTCCGGTCCCGACCTCGCCCCCGGTTCCGTCCAGGTCCGCCGTTCCGTCCCCGCCCCCGGCCACGTTCCGGCCCCCGGCCCCGGTGGCGCGGGTGCGGGGGCCACCTGGCGTGCCGTCGTCCTCGGGATCGGGAGGGTCATGGGCTGGTCCGCCGCCGGATACACCTTCCTCGTCGTGCTGCCCTCGTACCTCCAGGCCACCCTCGGCGCCTCCCTCCGGGAGGCCCTCGCCGCCACCGCCCTCGCCAACCTCGGCTTCGCCGCCTCGATCCTGCCCGCCGGGATCCTCAGCGACCGGGTCGGCCGCCGCCCGGTCATGCTCGGCGGGGCCCTCGCCGTCACCCTCCTCGCCCTGCCGCTCCTGCACCTCCTCCAGGACCCCGCCGCCCCCGCCCCCGCCAAGGCGGCCGCCGTGCTCGGCGCGGGCGCCGCCGTCGGGCTGCTGGCCGGGCCGGGGCCCGCCATGCTCGCCGAGATGTTCCCCGCGCACGTCCGCTGCACCGGCCTCGGCGTCGCGTACGCCCTCGCCAACGCGGTGTTCTCCGGCTGCGCCGGCCTGGTCGTCACCGCCCTGACCGCCGCCACCGGCGACGGCGACGTCCCCGCCTACTACGCCGCCGGCACCTGCGCCCTCAGCGCCCTCGCCCTGGCCGGCCTGCGGGACGGCCACCGGGGGGCCCTGCGGTGAGGGTCGTGGGCCTGATGTCGGGCACCTCGTACGACGCCGTCGACGCGGCGGCGGCCCGGCTCACCCTGGAGGACGGCGGCGAGACCCTGCGCCTGGGCCCGCTCGGCATGGTCAGCGCCCCCTACGAGGACACCCTGCGGGCCGGGCTGGCGGCGGCCCTGCCGCCCGCGCCCACCGCCCTGGCCGACGTGTGCCGCCTCGACACCCTCATCGGCCGGGCCTTCGCCGAGCTCGCCGCCCGCGCCGACCGCGAACTGTGCGGGGGCCGCGCCGAGCTGATCGCCTCCCACGGTCAGACCGTCTACCACTGGAGCGACGGCGGCCGGGTCCACGGCACCCTCCAGCTGGGCCGCCCCGCCTGGATCGCCGAGGCCACCGGCCGCCCCGTCGTCTCCGACTTCCGCCCCCGCGACATCGCGGCCGGCGGCCAGGGCGCCCCCCTGGTCGGCCTGATCGACCTGATGCTGCTGCGCGGCCGCCCCGGCGCCCCCGCCGCGCTGAACATCGGCGGGATCGCCAACGTCACCGCCCTGCCCCCGGCCGGCCCGCCCGTGGCCTTTGACACCGGCCCGGGCAACGCCCTGCTCGACGCGGCCGTACGCGAACTCACCGCCGGACGCCTCGGATACGACGAGGACGGCGCCCTCGCCGCCGCCGGCCGGGTCCACGCACCGCTCCTGCGGCGCCTGCTGGCCGAGCCGTACTACCGGCTGCCCGCCCCCAAGACCACCGGCAAGGAGCTCTTCCACCCCGGCCACCTGCGGGCCGCCCTCGACGGCCTCGGCCCCCTCGCGCCGGGCGACCTCCTCGCCACCCTCACCCGGCTCACCGCCCGCACGGTCGCCGACGCCCTGCGCCCGCTGCGCCCCACCGAGGTCATCGCCTCCGGCGGCGGCACCCGCAACCCGGTCCTGATGCGGATGCTCCGCGAGGAACTGCCCCCGGGCACCGCCCTGCTGGGCTCCGAGGCGCTCGGCCTGCCCGCCGCCGCCAAGGAGGCGTACGCCTTCGCCGTGCTGGGCTTCCTCACCCTGCACGGCCTGCCCGGCAACGACCCCGCGTGCACCGGCGCCCGCGGCCCCCGGGTGCTCGGCTCCCTCACCCCGGGCCGCCGCCCGCTGCGGCTGCCGCCCGCCCCCGCCCGCCGGCCGCTGCGGCTGGCCGTCGGACCGCCGCCGGGGTGAGGGCCGGGCAACGAGCGCCCGGGTGTGTCCCGACCCGGCCGGGACACCCGCCTCATGCGCCCGGGACCGGGGCGTCCGTACGTTGGTGGTCCGGAGCCGGACGGGCCCCGAGGAACGGGAAAGAGGCAATCCTCATGCACACGAAGACCGCTCGCATCCTCCCGGCCGCGCTCCTGGCCGCGGGTCTGATCCTCTCCGGCCCGGCGGCACTGGCGGCCCCGCAGCACGGGACGTCCTCGGCCGCCTCGGTCGTGGACCACCGGTCGTCCGGGAAGAAGGGCCCGTATTCCAGCAAGGGGGCCTGTCTGTCGGCCGGCCGTTACGGGCACTACACGAGCTACCACTGCTCCTACGAGCACTACAAGTGGTGGCTGTACTACTACACGTCCTGACCGGAGGCCATCCCTCCGCGCCGGGGCCCGGGACGTCGGTCCCGGGCCCCGGCCCTGACCCCGGCCCCGCCGCGCGGGCCGGCCGTCAGACCGTCTTGACCATCCCGCCGTCGACGACCCAGTCGGCGCCCGTGACGTTGCCGGCGGCGTCGGACAGCAGGAAGACGATGACCGCGGCCACCTCCCGCGCCTCGGTCAGCCGGCCGGTGGTGAGTCCGAACTCCGCCGGCAGGCCTTCCAGCAGGGCGGCGTGCCCGATCCCGGCGGCCTGCGCCACCAGACCCCCGAAGTTCTCCGGGTCCTCCCAGACCGCCGTCCGGGTGGGACCGGGGGAGACGGTGTTGACGCGCACGCCCCGGGGCCCGAACTCCTCGGCGAGGGACTTGGTGACCGCGCCCAGCGCCGCCTTGGCCGCGCTGTAGGCCACCGGGCCGGTGGCGGGCAGGCGCGCGCAGACGGAGGAGACGTTGACGACGGCCCCGCGCCGCTCGGCCAGGCCGGGCAGGACGGCGCGGGTCAGGCGCACGGCGCTCATCAGGTTGAGGTCCAGGTACCGCGCCCACTGGGCGTCGTCGCTGTCCAGGAAGCCGGTGAGGCCGCCCTCCGGGTCGCCGCCGCCCACGTTGTTCACGAGCAGGTCGACGCCGCCCAGTTCGGTGTGCGCGGCCTCCGCGAGGGCGGCCACTCCGGCGGCGGTGCCCAGATCGGCGGCGACCCCCAGGGCGCCGGAGGCGGCGAGTTCCGGCGTGACCGTACGGGCGGCGCCGACGACGCGCACGCCCTCCTCCACCAGCGTCCGCACCGTGGCGAGTCCTATGCCGCGGCTGGCGCCGGTGACGACGGCGGTCTTGTCGTGCAGTCCGAGCTTCATCGTTTCCCCAGTTCTTGAGCTACAGGTACAAAACATGGGCAGGCGGAAGCCGCCCCTCGCGGGGCGGGCCCCCGGCGGGGTGCGGGGCGGGTCCTACAGGGAGTCGACGGTGGCCTCGACCACCAGCGCGAGGCGCTCGGGCCCCTCGGCCACGCGCGCCAGCAGCCGCAGGCCCACGGCCGTGCTCAGCAGCATGCTCCCGACGGCGCGCGCGTCGCGCTCCGGTGCGATCTCCCCGGAGCGCCGGCCCTCCTCGACCAGCGCCCGCAGGGCCTCCTCCGTGCGGTCGAACATCCGCCGCACCAGCTCGGAGGCCGTCTCGTCGGTCCCCGCCAGCTCCGCGGCGGTGTTGACCGCCATGCAGCCGCGCCGGTCCGGATCCGTGAGGTCCATCTCGACGAGCATCTTCAGGGCGGCCCGTAGCCGGTCCTTCACGGGCCCGTCCCCGCCCAGCAGTTCGATCACGGCCACCGCCTGGCTGTCGCGGTAGCGGCGCAGGGCCAGTTCGAACAGGGCGTGCTTGCTGCCGAAGGCGTGGTACAGGCTGCCCTTGCCGATGCCGAGCGCGTCGACCAGGTCCTGCGGCGTGGTGGCGGCGTAACCCTGGCGCCAGAACACCTGCATGGCCTGCTCGACGGCGGCTTCGGGATCGAACTGCTTCGGCCTTCCCATGATCGTCATTCAACAACGTTCTGGACCTGCGGGTCAAGTACGGGCGGCCGGCGGGGTCGCCAGCCCCGTGCCCTCCTGCGCGACCAGGGTCAGCAGCACCAGCGCGTCCGTCCAGCCGAGCGGTACGACGGCCTTCGGCAGACCCTGGGCGTCCACCGTCTCCGGAAGCTCGCCGAGGAGGTTGCGCTGGGCCAGCACCCAGTCGAGCACCGCGCCGCCCTTCGCGCGTTCGCCCGAGGAGGTCCAGGCCAGGGCGAAGAACGAGGTGCTCGCCGTCCAGGAGATGTTCCCCCACGGGGCGCCGGGGTCGCTGCCCGGCACCAGCCCGCCGTTGGGACGCCGCAGCTCCCGGAAGGTGTCGTCGAGGGCCCGGGCCAGGCCCGCGGGCGCCGTGTTGAACGGGGGCGCCATGAACGCCGCCGCGCTGTCGCGGCCGTGCAGCCCGTCGACCGTGCGCGCGTAGCCCAGGGGGGCGAACCGCTTCGCGATGCCCGCCCGCAGGCGCCCGGCCGCCTGTGCCCAGCGCGCCGCGTCCGCCTCCCGCCCCAGCTCGCGCGCGAGGTCCGCGGCGGCGTTCAGCCCGGCCAGCAGCGGGGCGGCGGTGCCGATGTTGGCGGTCGCGGTCGGCAGCTCCCAGTAGTCCGGCGAGGCGGGCGGCAGCCCCTCCGCGTCCAGGGAGCCGGCGGTGAAGTCGGCCGCCTTCGCGAGCGCCGGGTACAGCGCGCCCAGCCGCTCCGCCCGGCCCGCCGCGGGCGCCGTCCGGTACCACTGCCAGGCGGCCCAGGGGACCCAGCCGTTGGCGTCGAGCTGCCACTGCCGGTTGTCCGGCGGCCCCGACCCGTCGAGGCGGGTACGGGCCTCCCAGGTGCCGTCCGGCCGCTGGGTCCCGGCGTTGTAGCGCAGGATCCGGTACGCCTCCTCGTCGTGGCCCGTGTGCGCGAACGCGGCCGCGGCGAAGGCCGAGTCCCGCGGCCAGGAGAAGTCCCAGAACGGGTACCAGGCCGCGGCAAAGGCCCCGTTGGGCCGCAGCAGCGCCCGCATCGACAGCAGCGCCCGCTCGGCCCCCTCGCGCCGGGCCCCGGACCCGCCCGGGACCTTCCCCGAGGCCAGCCAGCGCCGGGACTCGGCGATCTGCGCCAGGGCCCCCGGGTCCTGCGCCCCCACGACCCGGGACTTCGCCGCGCCCGCAGGCAGGTGGCGCCACCGCCCGGACGGCAGCTCCAGCACGTTGCTGCCCGGCAGGTAGCGGGCGCCGACGGCGAAGGCCGGGTCGACCGCCTCCACCGCCCCCCGCCCGTCGGCGAGCAGGCCCGCCGTACGGGCCGGCTTCAGGGAGGCGGGGACGTAGCAGGCCTCCGCCTCGCCGCACCGCTCCGCCCCCGTGGGGTTCACGTAGAAGGCGAACCGGCCCCCGCCCTCGCGCCAGCCGCCCGCCGCCCCGTCGTACCGGGTGCCGGCCGGGGCGCCGGCCGCGTCCCCGCGCTTCCCGTACCAGACGACCGGCTTGTCCTCGCCCGTCGTGGCCTGCGCGAACAGCCAGTAGCGGGTGCCCGGCCGCACGGCGGCCGCCAGCGGGACCTCCACCCAGCCCGCCCCCGCCCCGCCCAGCCGGGCCAGGTCGACCGCGGCGTCCGCGACCGCGGAACCGGGGTCCTCCCGGACGGTGCGCACCTGCACGCGCACCCTCCCGGTCGCCGCGCCGCTGGCCAGGTACAGGCTCACCCGGTCCAGCCGGCCGGCCGCGGTGCTGAACTCCTGGGCCCCGGCGCTCCCCGCACCCCCGATCCCGGCCAGGGCGGCGTCGTGCCCGGCCTGCCGGTCCGGGGCCGCCCGGCGCGCCCGGTCGGCGGGACCGCCCGCGGCGGCCGCCCCGGCCGTCCCGTGCGCGGCGTGCAGCAGCGTCGTGAGCAGGGCGGTGGCCGCCAGAACGGACCGTGTGCGCATCACGCATTGCCTCCACTGTGATGAACCGTCAAAAATCCTGGCAGAGCGCGTGGACGGCGCTATTCATCCAATATCCCCGGCCAGGGCGCCACGTTGGTCCCGTATGCGCAGATCACGCGCCAGACACTCCGCCAAGTCGCCCGTTCGGCGCAGCCCTTCACCGGTCCTCCACAGCCGCACCAGCGGGGCACCACCGCTCTCGCGCAGTCTCTCCTCGTCCACCACCGCGCATCCGTGCGGCCAACCGATCGACCGGCACGCGAGGCGCCGGGCCAGTACCCACGGGGGAACAGTGATCACTCGACGGACCGCACTCAAGGCAGGCGTGGCGGCCACCAGCGTCGTCGGGACCGGCGGCATGCTGCTGCCCGTCGTGAACGCCACCGCGAAGGAGCCCGCCCGCGCCGCCGCGGCCGAGCTCGACGCCGCAGGCATAACCAAGTTCGCGCAGAAGATGCCGCTGCCCCCGGTCCTGACGCCCTACCTCAACACCGGCAGCACCAGCTACTACCGGATGACCCTCAAGGAGGCCACGAAGGAGATCGTGCCGGGGCTGCGCACCCCGCTGCGCACCTTCAACGGCTCCTTCCCGGGCCCGGTCATCAAGGCGGAGTCCAACCGCCGCGTGGTGATCAAGCAGACCAACAACCTCGCCGTCCCCACCTCGATCCACCTCCACGGCGCCCACGTCCCGCAGGACAGCGACGGCTCCCCGATGGACCTGATCCCCTCCGGCGGCGGCACCAAGACGTACACGTACCCCAACACCCAGCCGCACGCGAACCTGTGGTTCCACGACCACGCCCACCACATGGAGTCGGAGAACGTCTTCCGGGGGATGACGGGCACCTACATCCTCACCGACGACGTCGAGCGCCGGCTGCCGCTGCCCGCGGGCCAGTACGACGTGCCGATCTCGCTGCGCGACGCCCGCTTCCTGGAGAACGGTGAACTCGTCTACGCGATGGGCGACTTCATGAAGCGCAACGTCATCCTCGCCAACGGCAGGGCCTGGCCGTACTTCGAGGTGGCGTCCCGCAAGTACCGCTTCCGCCTCACCAACACCTCCAACCAGCGCTTCTTCGACCTGTCGCTGGCCGACGACTCCGAGCTCGTGCAGATCGGCACCGACGGCGGCCTGCTGCCGGCCCCGTACCGGACGAACGTCGTCAAGATCAGCCCCGGCGAGCGCGCCGACGTGGTCATCGACTTCTCCCGCTACCCGGTCGGCACCGTCATCGAGCTCCGCAACAAGGACATCGCCCCCTTCGAGTCGGCGGACGTGGTCGGCAAGGTGCTCCAGTTCCGCGTCACCCGCACCGCCCCGGACCACAGCTCCGTCCCGGAGCGCCTGCGCACCCTGCCCGCGCTCGGCACGGCCACCGTCAACCGCGAGTTCGACATGCGCATGGACGAGGCCCCCGGCGGCAGCGCGTACATCAACGGCAAGACGTACGACATGGACCGGATCGACACCGAGATCGCCTACGGCGCCACCGAGATCTGGACCGTGCACAACTCCAACAAGATCGCCCCGCACAACTTCCACATGCACCTGGTCCAGTTCCGGGTGCTGGAGCGCAACGGCCAGCCGGTCACCTCCGGCCCCGAGACCGGCCTCAAGGACACCGTCCCGCTCAAGCCGGGCGAGACCGTCAAGCTCCAGGCCACCTTCACCGGATACCGGGGCACCTACGTGTACCACTGCCACCTGTTCGACCACGGCGCCATGGGCATGATGGCCAATATGCGCATCTCCTGACGCCCCGCCCCCTGCGTATCCTCACCCCGGCGGCCGATGGGCCCGCCGGGGTGAGCCCGTGTCCGGGCCCGTTGCCCCGGCGGGGGCCGGGTCGTTCGACCGTCCGACGGGACCGGCGGGCGGGCCCGGGGGACGGGAGGGGCGTTCGCGATGCGGGTGGCGCGCAGGACGGTACTGGGGGCGGCTTCGGCGGGGGCGCTGGCGGCGCTCCTCGGACACCCCCCGGCCGAGGCGGCGGCCGCCCCGGCCCCCGCCCGGACACCGGCGGAGCCGGCGGCCCCGGTCCGGCTGCGGTTCACCCGCACGACCAACGGCGCCGCCACGGCCACCGCCGCCGGGGACCGGGTGATCGCCGAGGTCCAGGGCGTCCTGTGGTCCCTGCCGCCCGACGGCTCCCCGGCGGCCCGGCTCACCCCGTCCGACCTGGAACCCGGCCGCCCCGTGCTCTCCCCGGACGGCGGCCGCGTCGCCATGAGCGCCTACCGCGGCGGGAACTTCCACATCTGGGTGATGCGTGCCGACGGCTCCGGACTGCGCCGGCTCACCGACGGCCCCTTCGACCACCGCGCCCCCGCCTGGTCGCCCGACGGCCGCACCCTCGCCTTCTGCTCCGAACGCGGCGGCGACCCCGTGGCGGGCAGCCCCTACCGGATCTGGACCGTGGCCCTCGGGGACGGCGGCCTGCGCCGGCTCACCGGCCTGCCCGGGCAGGACGGACCGGACCAGGGCGGGGCCTGGGAGGACTTCGACCCCGTCTTCACGCCCGACGGCACCCGCGTGCTGTTCGTCCGCGCCGCCCTCACCGGCGCCACCCCCACGAGCGAAGGCACCCTCACCGCCCGCACCCTCGCCTCGGCCGCCGCCGACGGCACCGGCCCCGTCCGCACCGAGCACACCGCCGCCGACGGCAGCCTGCTGGCCCCCGCCCTCTCCCCGGCCGGACGCACCGCCTGGCTCTGCGCCACCCCCGGCCCCCGCAAGGCCGAGAACCTGACCCTCTGGGCCGACGGCCGCCCGGTCGCCCTCGACGGGGACCTCGCCCCGGCGCCCCCGCGCTGGCTCGGCGACGACCGCCTGCTGGTCACCCTCGACGGGCGGTTCCGCACCGTCCGCCCCCACCGCGACCGCACCGGCGTCGAGATCCCCCTCGACGCCACCCTGGAGGTGACCCGCCCCCGCTACCGGGTCAAGGAGTACGTCCTGGAGGCCGAACGGCCCCTGCCCGTCCGCGGGATCCACCTGCCCGCCCTCTCGCCCGACGGCCGCAGCGTGGCCTTCGCCGCGCTCGGCGCCCTCTGGGTCGCGCCCGTCACCGGCGGGGCCCCGCGCAGGATCCTCCGGGCGAAGACCACCGCCTACCCCCAGAACCCGGTCTGGACCCCGGACGGGCGGGCGCTGCTCTACACCGACGACCGCGACGGGCTGAACACCGTACGCCGCAGGGAACTCGCCGACGGCCGGGAGAGCGTCCTGTCCCCGGCCGGCCGCGTCTACGGATCCCTCTCCCCGGACGGCACCCGCCTCGCCGCCCTCGACCTCACCGGCCGGCTCCTCGTCCGCGACCTCGCCACCGGCGAGGAGAAGCCGCTGGCCACCGCCCTCGGCGGCGGAGGACTGCCCGGCCCGCCCAGCTGGTCGCCCGACGGCCGCCACCTCGCGCTGTGCGACCGCAACCGCCTCAGCCGCCGCTTCCGCGAGGGCTACAACCTGATCCGGATCGTCGACACCGCCACCGGCGCCTCCCGCCTGTACGCCCCCGCCCCGCACGCCTCGCTCTCCGACCGCTACGCCTCCGGCCCCGTCTGGTCGCCCGACGGCCGCTTCCTGGCCCACGTGAGCGAGTCGGCCCTCTGGCTGCTGCCCGTCGCCCCCGACGGCACGCCCGCCGGGGCGCCCCGCCGCCTCACCGACGAGAGCGCCGACCACCCGAGCTGGTCCGCGGACTCCCGCACCCTGCTCTACCAGTCCGCGGGCCGCCTGCGCCTGCTCGCCCTCGACGCCGACGGCGGTCCGGCCGCAGCGCCCCGCACCGTGCCCGTCGCCCTCACCCACCGCCGGCCCGCCCCCGTGGACACCGTCGTCCACGCCGGACTCCTGTGGGACGGCACCGGCACCGCGCCCCGCGCCGACGTCGACGTCCTCGTCAGCGGCGGCCGGGTCACCGGCGTCGAACCCCACCGCCCCGGCCGCCGCGCCGCCCGCACCGTCGACGCCTCCACGGGCACCGTCCTGCCCGGCCTGTGGGACTCCCACGTCCACCCGTACCCCTACACCTACGGCGCCCGCCAGGGCGTGCTCCACCTCGCCTACGGGGTCACCACCGCCGTCTCCCTCGGCGGCTCCGCCTACGAACAGGCCCGCCTGCGCGAGGACATCCGGGCCGGCCGGCTCGCCGCGCCCCGGCTGCTGGCCGGCGGCGAACTCCTCGACGGATCCCGCGTCGCCTACAGCATGGGCCGCGCCCACCGCACCCCGGAGGGCTTCGCCCGCTCCCTGGCCCGGGCCGCCGCCCTGGACTGGGACTTCGTCAAGACCTACGTCCGCGCCCCCTACGACCTGATGGAACGGGCCGCCCGCTTCGCCCACGAACGGCTCGGCGTCCTGGCCGGGTCCCACCTGTGCGCCCCCGGCATCCAGTCCGGCCAGGACCTGACCACCCATCTGATCGCCACCGAGCGCGCCGAGTACGGCCACGGCGCCACCCCGGGCGGCCACACCGAGGAGGACACCCTGGAGGTGTACACCGGCGGTGCCTTCGACCTGATCGCCACCCCCTTCACCGCCTGGCCCCTCATCGGATCCGACCCCTCCCTCGCCGCCGACCGCCGGGTCACCGCCCTGATGCCGCCCTGGGACGCGACCGCGATCCGGGCGGCGGCCGGACAGCCGCCCGGCGCCGACCAGCTCGCCGCCCTGGAACGCGAGGTCTCCGTCTACCGCGCCGTCCTGGCCGGCGGCGGCCGCGTCGCCCTGGGCACCGACGCCCCCCTCACCCCCGTCGGCCTCCACCTCCACCTCGCCCTGCGCGCCCTGCACCGGTACGGCCTGTCCCCGGCCGAGGCCCTCACCACCGCCACCCGCACCCCCGCCCGCGTCTTCGGTGCCGACGCCCACCTCGGCACCGTCGAACCCGGCAAGTACGCCGACCTCACCCTCGTCGACGGCGACCCCTTCACCGACTTCGCCGACCTGGTCCGGATCCGCGCGGTCCTGCGCGCCGGCATCCTCCACGAACGCAGCGCCCTGGAAGCCTCCTTCCCCGAGCCCCCCGCCGCCGCGACCGCCGCCCCCTCCCCGGCCGCCTGGCACCCGGTCCGCCACCAGATGCAGCGCGACGCCTGCTGCAACGCCCCCTCCCTCACGGGGGGTTAACCCCACCCGGCGGCCACCGGGCTGCCGGATGGGTCCGCGGGCACCCGGCCGACGAGGCTTGCGGCATGACGAACCGACGGAACAAGGCCCTGCTGCTCGCCCTCTGCACCGCCACCGCCCTGGCCGGCGCCACGACCGCGACGGCGGCCCCCCAGCCCGCGGACCGCCCCCGCGCCGGCACGCCCCGCCTCGACTGGCACCCCTGCGCCAAGCCGGACGGCCCGGCCGCCCAGGAGTGCGCCGACCTGCCCGTCCCCCTCGACTACGCCGACCCGGCCGGCCCGCAGATCAGCGTGGCCGTCTCCCGCATCCGCAGCGACCGCCCCGAGGCCCGCCGCGGCACCCTCGTCCTCATCCCCGGCGGGCCCGGCGGCTCCGGAGTGCAGCGCCTGACGCAGAAGGGCGCCGCCCTCGGGAAGGAACTCGCCGGCGCCTACGACCTCGTCGCCCTCGACCCCCGGGGCGTCGGCGGCAGCACCACCGCCGCCTGCGGCATCGCCCCCGAGGACCGCCGGCTCACCACCCTGCGCTCCTGGCCCGGCCCCGGCGGCGACACCACCGCCAACCTCGCCCACGCGCGACGCGTCGCCGAGGCCTGCGCCGCCGCAGGCGGACCCGTCCTGCGCAGTTTCAGCACCGCCAACCAGGTCCGCGACATGGACCGCCTGCGCGAGGCCCTGGGGGAGCGCAAGCTCTCCGCCTGGGGCGTCTCGTACGGCACCTACGTGGGCGCCGTGTACGCCCAGACCTACCCGGGGCGCACCGACCGCTGGGTCCTCGACAGCAGCGGCGACCCCGACCCGGAGCGGGTCGCCCGGGGCTGGCTCGCCAACATGGGCCGGGGTGCCGAAGACCGCTTCCCCGACTTCGCCGCCTGGGCCTCCCACCCCGACCGCGACCGCGAGGGCCTGCGCCTGGCCGGGACCCCGCAGGAGGTGCGGCCCCTCGTCCTCTCCCTCGCCGACGCCCTGGACCGGGCCCCGCGCCCGTCCACCACCCCGGGGACGCCCCTGACCGGCAACGGCCTGCGCCAGGCGCTCCAGAACGCCCTCTACCGCGACTCCGCCTTCCCCGGCCTCGCCCGGCTCCTCCAGTCTCTGCGGGACCCGCAGGCCACCCCCGTCCTCCCGCCGGAGCTGACCCAGCCCCTGCGCGACGAGGAGGCCTCGCAGCTCGTCGCGGTCCTCTGCAACGACGTGGCCTGGCCGAACCCGCCCGCCGCCGACCTCCAGCGCGCGGTCGACGAGGAGCGCGTCCGCCACCCCCTGACGGCGGGCATGCCCGTCAACGTCACCCCCTGCTCCTTCTGGAAGACCCCGCCCACCACCCCGCCGACCCGGATCACCGACCACGGCCCGTCGAACATCCTCATGATCCAGAGCCGCAAGGACCCCGCGAACCCGTACGCGGGGAGCCTGAGGATGCGCGCGGCCCTGGGCGCCCGGGCGGTGATGGTCAGGGTCGACCAGGGCGGCCACGGCATGTACCTCGGCAACGGCAACGCCTGCGGCGACCGCGCCGTCACCCGCTTCCTGACCACCGGCGCCCGCCCCGCCCGGGACACCGACTGCCCGAACTGACCCGGTTCCGGGGCCGCCCGCCCCGGCGGGTCACCCGCCTCCGCGCAGGGCCGGTGGTTGACTGGCCGCATGCCGCTCGACTCCTACGGCGTGCTCTCCGGGACGCTGCACCGCCACTTCCGCGACCGGCCCGACACCACGGGGCGCTGGTTCCACGTCAACCTGGAGGTGGACGCCCCGGCCGGCCGCTACCGCTGCGCCGTCGACGTGGACAGCAAGCAGTCCGCCACCGGCGTCCAGTGGAAGGTGTTCGTCCTGGCCGCCTCGATCCTCGACCCGGTGCCGGCCATGGGCCCCGGCTACCACGAGCTCTGGCCTTCCTCCGGCTCCGGCGCCCTCGACTACCTGCGCCACCCGGCCCTCGTGGACCGTCCCGGCTGCCTCTTCGTCCGCCGGCCGCCCGCCCGGCTCCGGGCCCTCCTGGACCGGCTGCACCCGCCGCACCCGTGGGTCTCGGGCTCCAACCTCGACGCCGCCCGGGCCCTGGAGCCCCTCCTGGTGCCCGGCCGGGAGATCCTGGTCTTCGGCGAGCCCTTCGACCACGGGCTCGGGATGCACGACGTCCACCAGAACCAGGGCGACCCGTACGGCAGCCAGTGGTGGCCCGACAACGGCACCTGGCAGGACGGCGCCACCCTCACGAAGCGCCCGGACGGCCGGTACGACGTCTTCCTGAACAAGTTCACCAGCCAGGCGGACCGCACCGACGCGAACGGGCATCCCGCGCAGGCGCCCTGACGGACCGTCGCAGGCCGTTCAGGCGTGCAGGCTGCCGAGGCCGGGCAGCAGGCCGCCGAGCGGGTCCGCGGCCCGTGCGCGCACGGCCGGGAGCCGGCGGTGGAGTGCCGTCCCGGGGCACTCGGTGGCGAACACGTCGCGGTGCCCGGAGACGCGCTCCACGGTCACCCGCTCGCCCCTGCGGAAGCGGCCGTTGTCGACGGAGGACGTCAGGGTCACCGTGCCGGCCGGGTCGTGCCCGTACCGGCGCAGGGCCCAGGCCGCGAGCCGGGCCACGGCCTCCACGGCGGCGGCCGGGGCCTCCTCGTCCGTATACCGGCCGATCACGGCGACGCCCAGGGTGTCGGTGTTGAAGCCGAGGGTGTGCGCCCCGGTGACGGGCCGGTCGGAGCCGCCCGCCCGGCCCTCGAAGACCGTGCCGCACTTGTCGACCACGTAGTTGTAGCTGAGGTCCTTCCAGCCGTTGGCCCGCCGGTGCAGGGTCTGGAGCCCGCGCACGATCGCGGGGGAGTCGGCGCAGTCGTAGGCGTTGGTCTGGGCGGTGTGGTGGACGAACACGGCCTCGACCTCCCTGCCGTACAGCACCGGGGCGCCGCCGTCCTCCGCCGCGCCCCAGTCGGCGCGCGCCACGACCCGGGGGCGGCGCGGGGCCGCGCCCGTGCCCTCGTAGGACGCCGGGAGGGCCGGGGCCGCCGGACCGCTGCCGGGCCGGGCCGCCGGGTCCGGGCCGGGGTCGACCAGGTCCAGGCGCAGGCCGGCGGCCAGGGGGGCGTCCGTGCCGGCGGCCCGGACCTCGACCCCGGTGGAGGGCCCGGCCCACCAGGGCTCGCCGGGCTCCAGCACCGTCCAGGGGGACCAGGCGCCCGAGGAACGGGCCCGGGTGCGGACCCGGTACCCGCCCGGGCCCGGCGGCCGGCCGGCGGGGGCGGTGACGGCGAGCATGCTGAAGCCGGCCGTGCGCGCGGCGGTGAGGGCGGGCGCGGCGCGGTCGGTGGTGAGGGTGAAGGCCCGGCCGGCGGCCGGGGGAGGGCCGGCGGGCTGGTCGCCGGTCGCGGCGGTGGCGGTGAGCGCGCAGATCACGGTGGTGGTGAGGGTGACGGTGGCGGGGGTGCGCCGTGACCGGCGGCTTCGCACGTGGTGCTTCTCCCTCGTCGACACACGACGCGCCGGCCGGACTCCGGGAGCCCGGCCGGCGCGCCGCCACTTCGCTGACCGCCTGGTTCAACGAGGGCGTCGGCAGGGGGTTACGGGCGGCCGGCGGGGAAGGCGGCCGCCGGCCGGCCGGGGTGCGGTCCGCGGTCGGTCCGCGGTCGGTTCGCGGTCAGTTCGCGGCGTAGACGCGGACCGCGAACTCGGCGATCTCCGCGTCCGAGAGGTTCTTCGCCAGGTTGGCCTCGGTGATCATCCCGATGAGCCGGTGGCCGTCGGCGACGTCGATGACGGGCAGCCGCTTGATCTGGTGGACCTCCATGGTGTCCACCGCCTCCTGCGCGTTGCTGGCGGCGTCCACCCAGTGCAGCGTCCCGGCGAGCTCCCCGGCCTTCATCAAGGCCGGGTCCCTGCCCTCGGCGCAGCACTTGATCACGATGTCGCGGTCGGTGATCAGCCCCTGGAGGCGCTGGTCGTCCCCGCAGATGGGCAGGCAGCCGACGTTCAGGTCGCGCATCATGCGCGCAGCGTCCAGCAGGCTCTGTTCCTCCCGGACGCACTGCACGCCCTTGGTCATGATGTCCCGGGCCCGCAGGTTCCTGGTCATGGTTCCTCCTTGGCTCTCCGAGTGTGTCCGCGGCCGTGTGCACCCCTCCCTACGAGCACAGCACGGATGGGCCTGCGCGGCGCGCCGAACGGGGTGCTCCCGGTGTCACATCTTTCTTGACCGATCGTTCCAGACCGTTTTATGATCTTCGACGTGGCCAGGACCAAGGAATTCGATCCGGACGCCGCGCTCCAGTCGGCCCTCGAGCTGTTCTGGCGCCGCGGATACGAGGCGACGTCGGTCGCGGACCTCGTCGAGCACCTCGGCATCGGGCGCGCCAGCATCTACGCGACCTTCGGCAGCAAGCGCGAGCTCTACCTGAAGGCGCTGGACCGCTACGCCGAGACGCAGAACCCGCTGCTCCTGTCGGAGCTGTCCCGGCCGGGCCCGGCGCTGCCCGCCGTGCGGGAGGTGGTCCGCCGCTTCGCCGCGGAGGCGGCCGCCCCGGGGCGCCGGCAGGCCGGCTGCTTCGTCACCAACACCGCCGCCGAACTGGCCGCGCACGACAGCGGCGCCGCCCGCCGGGTCGAGGCCGACTGGAACCGCTTCGAGACCCTGCTGCACTCCGCGCTCCTGCGGGCCCGGGCCCAGGGCGAGCTGCCCGCGGACCGCGACCCGCAGGCGCTCGCCCGCATGCTGCTGGTCCTGCTCCAGGGGGTCCGCGTCGTGGGCAAGGCCTGCGACGACCCGGCCCGGGTGCGGGACGCGGCCGAACAGGCCCTGACCCTGCTGGACTGACCGCACCGGCACGCGCGAGCGCCCTCCCGGGGCCCTTCCGTGCGCCCTCATACTGAACCGCTCGTTCCAATATGGGCCCCACGGCCCCAGAGGAGTCACCGAAGATGAACCGCTTCACCGGCAAGACCGTCCTGGTGACCGGCGCGGGCTCCGGCATCGGCCGCGCGATCGCCCTCGCCTTCGCCGCCGAGGGCGCCCGCGTGGTCGCCGCGGGACGGACCGCGGCCCCGCTGGAGGAGACCGTCGCCCTCATCGCGGCCGCGGGCGGCACGGCCGCCGCCGTCCCCGCCGACGTGACCGACTCCGGCCGGCTCGCCGGCCTGGTGCGCGAGACCGTGGACCGCTTCGGCGGGCTCGACGTCGCCGTCAACAACGCCGGGATCCTGCGGGGCACCGTTCCCGCCGCCGACATCGCCGAGGAGGACTGGGACGCGGTGCTGCGCACCAACGTCACCGGCGTCTGGCTGGCGATGAAGCACGAGATCGCCCACATGCGCGAGAACGGCGGCGGTGCCATCGTCAACGTCTCCTCCAACCTGGGCGCCCACACGCGCATCCCGAACGCCGCCGCCTACGTCACCTCGAAGGCGGCCGTCTCCGCCCTCACCCGCGCCGCCGCCCTCGACCACGTCCGCGAGGGGATCCGCATCAACGCGGTCAGCCCCGGCGCCACCGCCGCGCCCATGTCGCTGCGGCCGGGCGAGACCGAGGCCGACCGGGTCGAGCGGATCCGGCACGAGAACCCCCTCGGCCGTCTCGCGGAGGCCGAGGAGGTCGCGGCGGCCGTGCTCTACCTCGCCTCGCCGCAGGCCGGTGCCGTCGTCGGCACCGACCTCGTCGTCGACAGCGGTTCCTCGGCCTGACGGCCCGGGGCCTACCGGCCGGCGGCCGGGCCGGGCAGCGGCCTGCCCTCGCACGAGGCGTCCTCGGCCGGCATCCGGCCGTCGACGAGGAAGCCCTCGACGTACGCGTCCACGCAGGGGTTGTGCGACTGGTAGACGCCGTGGTCGCCGCCGCCGACCGTGATCAGCCGGGAGCCCGCCGTCCCGCGGTGGGCCCGCAGCGCGCCCTCGTAGTACGTGGCCGGGTCGTGCAGCGAGTTGAGCATCATCATCGGCGGCAGCCCCCGCCCGGTGACCTGCACCCGGGGCGCCCGGGAGCGCGGCCAGGAGGCGCAGACCGACGCGAAGGTCAGCTCCCGGGCCCCGGCCATGGGGTAGGCGCGGCTGTCGGCCCCGCTCCGGTTCACCCAGTAGGCGCTGTCGTGGTTCCAGGGGGTGTCCTGGCAGATCACGGAGAAGAAGTCGGCCGCGAACGGGGCCCCCAGCGGGTGCCTCAGCTTCTCGGCGAGGGCCTTGCGGGCGGCCGGCGCAGCCGTGTCCGGGTGCTGCAGGACGCCGAGCACCATCGCCAGGTCGGGGAAGCGGTCGCCGCTGTAGACGATGGACGTCGCGGCGGCGTCCAGGTGGTTGGGGGTGACCAGGGTCCCCTCCAGGTCCAGCGGGTGCTCGCCGAGCGCGCCGCGCAGCCGCTCGTACGCCGCCTTGGCCTCCTCCGGGGTCCGGCCCTGGTGGTAGGTCGCGTCGTTCGCGGCGAGCCAGGGCAGGAAGTCCTGCTCGAACCGGCGCTGGAAGCTCATCGGCTGGCCGGTCAGGAACTCCTGCCAGCTGCCGGTGAAGCCGATGTTGCTGTCGAGCACCACGCGGTCGACCCGGCGCGGGAACTCGGTGGCGTAGTAGGCGCCGAGGAAGGTGGCGTAGGACGGGCCGTAGTAGGACACCTTCGACTCGCCCAGCAGCGACCGGAACAGGTCCATGTCGTGGACGGCCTGGTCGGTGGTGATGTACGGGAGCAGCCCGCCCGACTGCCGCTCGCAGTCCCGTACGAAGCCCCGCGCGCGGTCCACGGTGGCCTGCACGGCCTGCGGCGACCGGTCGCGCAGGTCACCGCTGGTGAACAGGGCGTCCACGGTGTCCTGGTCGGAGCAGACCACCTGCGTGCTGGCGCCCACCCCGCGCTGGTCGAAGCCCACGATGTCGTACGCCGCCGCCAGCTTGGGCGAGTACGCCGCGAGGCCCGCCGGCCGGCCCAGGCCCGAGGCGCCCGGCCCGCCGGCCGCCATCATCAGCACGCCGCGGCGCGCGGCCGGATCCGCGGCCCGGTGCCGCGACACCGCGACGGTCAGGTCCGCGCCCGTGCCGGGGTGGTACCAGTCGCGCGGCACCGTCATGGAGGCGCACTCCAGGGCGCCGGACTGGCAGGGCTGCCAGTCGAGCCGCTGCTGCGCGTACCGGGCCGGCGCCGCGGGCGCGGCGTCCTTCGTCGTGGCGGCGCTCGCCGCAGCCGCGGGCAGGGCGGCGAGGGCGAGCAGCCCGCACGCGGCGGCCGTGGCCCAGCGCGCGGGCTTCTTGAAGAGGTGCATGTGGGTGGTTCCCCCCGGTCGGAGCGGTGCGGTACCCCCCGATCCTCCGCGAACACGGCCCCCCGGACGATCCTCCTGCTGCCCGTATCCGGGGTGGTGCTGGTACCACCCCCGCCCTCCTGCGCCGTACCGGACTAGGAGACGAACTCCTCGTCCCCGTAGTGGACTTCGGCCTTGTTCCAGTCCACCCCGAGCCCGGCCGCGAACCGCTGCGCGAGCGGCAGGTCGGCGACCGGTGCGATCAGGATCAGCCGGCCCCCGAGGGTGACGGAGCCGCCGCCGAGCCGCTCGCGGGCCTCGGGGTCGGCGGCCAGTGCCTCGCGCAGGCGGGTGGGGCTGACGCCCGAGGCCCGGACCTCGACCGCGTCGGTCTGCGGAGACGTGCGCGACAGGCAGCGGAAGGTCAGCACCGACTCCTGGTGGTACTGCTTGGCGATGACACCGGCGATGTGGTGCAGCCCCTCCCGGTCCACCCGGTCCACGTCGAACTCGCGCGACCGCTCGTAGGTGGTCTGCTTCTGCTCCTCGGACCAGAACACCCCGTCCAGCAGGGTCGAACGCGCCGTCAGGGCTCCGTTGGCGTGGACGATCCCGCGCACCTCGCGGTCGAAGCGGGTCAGCCGCGTCTTCAGCCGGGGGTCGGCCGGATCCGTGATGACGGCGGTGTTGTCCGTGGCGAAGACCTCCCCGTCCGGGCAGGCCGCGGCCGCCGCCGCGGACGGCGCCGGGCTCGCCTGGGCGGTGCCCGCCCCCGCCGGCCCCAGCACCAGCACCCCGGCGACGACCAGCACACGCAACCGCTTCATGCTCAACTCCCTGCGTTCGGGCCCCTGCAGCCCCGCTCCGGGGCCGCGGCGGCCCCATCCTAGGAGCGGGACGGGCCGGTTCGTTCCCCACTACGGCATATGGCGGACATCGGGCGGTCCGTGCGCCTGCGCCCGGCCCGCCGGAAGGCGCACGTGAGAGGGACCGCCCCGGGGGGTATGGCTCACCCCCGGGAGGGGGAGTCGTGGAAGCTGGCGCAAGCAACGCGGTCCGGGCCCTGGCCCTCCTCGGTTTTGCCGCGGTCCTGGCCCTCGCCGGATGGCTGGTCTGGCTCCTGCCCGGACCCCAGCTGGTGGCCGTCCTGGGCCTGCGGCCCGTGGACGGCACCCTGGCGGTGTCCGAGTGCCACGACGCCTCCGACGCGGAGGGCTACCCGGGAGGAACCGAGTGCAGGGGCCTCTACACCCCGCGCGGCACCGGAGGTCCGCGGCGCGAGGTCGTCCTGGACGGCGCCGCCGCACGGCACGGCCCGGGCAGCGCCGTGCCGGTACGGATCGCCCGGGGCACGGCGTACGAACCGTCCGGATCCGCGGTCGGGCACGCCACCGCCGTCACCGGTTTCCTCCTCGTCCCCTTCCTCGCCCTCGCCTCCTGGCTGCTCGCCTGCGCCCGCCGGGGGAGGGCCGCGAACGCGGCGCCACACCTGCTCGGGGCGCTGGCCGGGCTGGTCGCCGCGTTCGTGCTCAGCGTGGCGGCCGCCCTGCTCGCCGCCCTCGCCACGGCCCTCCTGTGACCCCGGCCGGACGTGGGCCGGTCACACCGCGACCGCCTCGACGACCGACGGCAGCGCGGGCGTCGGCAGGATCCGGTGCAGCCGGAACCCCGCGCGCGCCAGCAGCTCCTCGAACTCCGCGGCGGTGCGCTCGCGCCCCTCGACGACCATCAGCATCACGATGTCCAGCTCCACGGCCGGGTGCGGAACACCGCCCCCGGGCAGTACGGCGTCCACCACCAGCAGCCGGGCCCCCGGGGCGGCCGCGCGCCGGACCGAGCCGAGGACGCGCAGCGCGGCCTCGTCGTCCCAGTCGTGCAGGATGTGCTTGAGCAGGTAGAAGTCCCCGCCGGGCGGCACGGCCTCGAAGAAGTCCCCGCCCTCCGTGCGCCACCGGCCGGCCAGCGCGGGCTCGTCCAGCAGGTGCCCGGCCACGGTGGCGGGCCGGTCGAAGAGCACGCCCTCCAGGGCGGGTCCCCGGCGCAGCACGGCCCGCAGCAGCCCGCCCCGGCCACCGCCCACGTCGACCACCCGCGCACCGTCGGGGAACGGGTAGCTGCGGGCGACCAGTTCGTCCTCCTGCCCGGAGAACGACGCCATCCCCGCGTCGAAGACGGCGCGGTCCTGAGGGGACTCGTGCAGGTGCTCGAAGAAGGGGCCTCCGTACGCCAGCTCGAAGGGTGACCGCCCGTCACCCAGGGCCCGCGGCAGTTCGGCGGCGGACCCCGCGATCATCGGATCAGTGATCATCAGCACCCCGGCGTGCTGCGAGTGCGCCACGTCCGTCCGCAGCGGCTGTCCGGCGGGCTCCAGCCGGAACCGGCCCCGCGCGTCCTCGTGGAAGAGGCCCCGGACCGCGAGCAGCCGCAGGACGCGGCGCAGCGCGGCGGCGTCGGTACCGGTGAGGCCGGCGAGCTCGACGGGCGTGCGCGGGCCGTCCGCGAGGTGGTCGGCGATCCGGTGGACGGCCACGGCCCGCAGGGCCGCGGAGTGGACGTGGCCGAACATCACGTCGTGCAGCACCGCCGGCGCGGACGCGGCCGGCGGGCGATCGGGGGAGAGGGGGGAGGGGGAATCGCCGGGGCCGGTCACGGGCGCGCTCCTGTCGTCTCAGGGGGTACCGCTCCGCCATGGTGACCGCGCGGGACCCCCGTCCGGGGGGTTTCCGGCGCGGTCGCCCGCCGTCAAGTCGAGTTCAGGGCAGACCCGGACGGGGGAGCGGCACCGTCGGCTCCCCGCACGCACCTGCGAGCCCTTCGCACCTGGTCACGGCGCGTACGACGGCCGTGGCCGCAAGGCGTTCCCTGTGCCACGGTGGACCCATGGAGGGCAACCGGAGCACCGACGGCACCCACCCCCACGACGACCGCCACCCGCAGGACGGCACCCGCGGGCACGACCCCCGCCGCCCCCGCGACCGCCGCCCCGACGACCGCCACCCGCACGGCGCCGACGCGGACGGCCATCCGCACGCGGGCCGCCCGCCCGGCCACCACGGCAGCGGTCACGCCCACCACGGGGACCACCACGGCAGCGGCCCGGCGGCCCGGCTGCGCCACCGCCTCGGGCACCTGCTCACCCCCCACCGCCACGAGGCCGCCGACAAGGTCGACGCGGTGATGGAGGCCTCCCGCGAGGGCATGCGCACCCTGTGGACCTCCCTCGCCGTCCTGGGCGCGACCGCGGTCGTCCAGGCCCTGATCGCCGCCCTGTCCGGTTCCGTGGCCCTGCTCGGCGACACCGTCCACAACGCCGCCGACGCCCTGACCGCCGTACCGCTGGGCCTCGCCTTCCTCCTCGGCCGGCGGGCCGCGAACCGCCGCTACACCTACGGCTACGGGCGCGCCGAGGACCTCGCGGGCGTGTGCGTCGTGGCCGTCATCGCCGCGTCCGCGGCCCTCGCCGCGCTGGCGGCGGTGGAGCGGCTCCTGGAGCCCCGGGAGGTCACCCACCTGTGGGCCGTCGCCGCGGCGGCGGTCACCGGGTTCGCCGGCAACGAATGGGTCGCCCGCCACCGCATCCGCACCGGCCGCAGGATCGGCTCCGCGGCCCTGGTCGCCGACGGCCTGCACGCCCGCACCGACGGGTTCACCTCCCTGGCCGTCCTGTTGGGCGCGGCTGGCTCCGCGCTCGGCCGGCCCGCCGCCGACCCCGTCGTCGGCCTGCTGATCACGCTCCCCGTCCTGCTGGTCCTCGGGAGCGCCGCCCGCGAGGTCTGCCGCCGCCTGATGGACTCCGTGGACCCCGCCCTCGTCGACACCGCCGAGCGCGCGCTGCGCGGGGTGGAGGGGGTCCTGGACGTCGGTCAGCTGCGCATGCGCTGGATCGGCCACGCCCTGCGCGCCGAGGCCGACATCGTGGTCGGCCCGCACCTGACGGTCGTCCAGGCACACGGGCTGGCGGTGGCGGCGGAGGGAGCCCTGATCCGTGCGCTCCCCCGGATGGCCGCCGCGACCGTCCACACCGACCACGCCGGCGCCCACCCCGGACGGGCCCCGGTCAGCCGCTGACCGGGGCCCGCTCGGCACGCGCCACCAGGGCGGCGATCAGCGAGGCGATCCGCGGCCACAGCTCCCGGGGGAGGTCGTGCCCCATGCCCTCGAAGACGGCGAGTTCGGCGCCCGGTACGGCCGCGGCCGTGGCCCGCCCGCCGCTGACGTCGCACACCGGGTCCGCGGCGCCGTGGATCACCAGCGCGGGCACCCGTACCGTGTCCAGCCGGGCCGTCCGGTCGCCCGAGGCGAGCGAGGCGACGGCCTGGCGGCCGACGCCGAGGGGGTCGTAGTCGCGGTCGAAGGCGCGGGCGGCGCGCTCGCGCAGCGCGGCCTCGTCGCAGGCGAACGCGGGCGAGCCCATGACCCGTACCGCCCGGACCGTCCGCTCGATGACCTCCTCGCGGCTCGTGGGCGGCGGCCCCGCGAGCACCCCCAGCACCCCGGGGTCCGGACGCCCGACGCCGGGGGCGCCGGTCGTGGACATCAGGGAGGTCAGCGACCGGACCCGGCCGGGGTGTTCGATCGCCATCGTCTGCCCGATCGCCCCGCCCAGCGACATGCCGACGACGTGGGCGCCCGCCAGGCCCAGCGCGTCCAGCAGGCCCACCGTGTCGGCCGCCATGTCGGACAGGTCGTAGGAAGCCGACGACAGGTCGCCTCGATGGGCCGCCGGCACGTCGGGCAGCGGCGCGTCGTGGAAGTGCGAGGACAGGCCGCAGTCCCGGTTGTCGAACCGGATCACCTGCAGTCCGCGCCCGGTCAGCTCGGCGCAGAACCCGTCGGGCCAGCCGTGCATCTGGAGGGCGAGGCCCATCACCAGCAGCACGGGGGGCGCCTGCGGGTCGCCGAAGCGCTCGTAGGCGACCTCGATGCCCGACGGGCCGACGTCCACGGCCCTCTGCTCGCTCACCGCTGTCATGCACCGGTTGTACACGCCGCGGGTGCCGCAGGGGCCGCTCCGGCGCCGCGTGTCCCGGCCCGTCGCCGGAGGCGTCGCGCCGCTCCCACGGGCTGGCGACCCCCTCGCGGGACCGCCCCGACCGGGGTGCGAGACTGCCGGTGCGTGGACGCGGGATGCGAGAGGCGGGCGGGGCATGCGGGTGGGGGCGGGGCGCCGGGCCCTGGTGGTACTGGCCATGGCGACGGCGACGGCCTGCGGGGGCCCCTTCCAGGACCTGGGCCCGCTGCCGGAGCGGTACTCGGGCCCGCCGCTGGGCGCGGAGCAGGCGGTCGCCGACCTGACGGCGGCCATGGCCGAGGAGGGGGTCGCGGTGCGCCGGGCGCCCCGGGACACGAGCCCGATCGAGTGCCACGAGGTGCTGGCGGCCGAGTACCCCGCGGCGGGCGCCGACGCGGCGCTGCGGGCCGGCTTCGCACGGGCCCGCAGCGGACACGGCTGGCAGGAGGCGCAACAGCACCCGGACGGCGTGCTCAGCCTCCGCAAGGCCGACTGGACGGCGAGCACCCGGCTCACCGGCCCCGCCGCGGCCGGGGCGCCCACCGCGCAGATCGTGATCACCCTGCTCTGCGACGGCGCCCGCTCCAGGCCGCACCCCTCCCTGACCCCTCCGACGGTCTTCCCGACCGACGGCTGAACCCTCCCGCCGTCCCGCCCGGGCGGGACGGGCCCGGGACTCCGGTGACCCCCTACGCCTCCGGCGGAGCGTCCTGATCGGGTCCGTACCGCAGGCGGCCCAGGGCCGTCATGGGCCGGTCGTGCGCCGCGACCGGGGCCGGCAGCACGGTGGAACCGGTCAGGTAGCGGTCCACCGCCGAGGCCGCCGAGCGGCCCTCCGCGATCGCCCACACCACGAGCGACTGCCCCCGCCCCGCGTCCCCGGCGACGAACACGCCCGGGGCCCGGCCGACGGCGGCGAAGTGCGCGTCCCGCGCGAAGTTGCCGCGCCCGTCGTACTCCAGCCCCAGCTGCTCGCGCAGGCCGCCGGCCCGCTCGGGGCCGGAGAAGCCCAGCGCGAGCAGGACCAGCCCGGCCTCGATCACCTGCTCGCTGCCCGCCAGGGGCCGGCGCTCCCCGGGCTCCACGGCGGTCAGCCGCAGCGCCCGCACCCGGCCGAGGGCGTCGCCCTCGAAACACAGCGTGGCGCTGGAGAACAGCCGGGGGTCGCGTCCCGCGCGGCCGCGGGCCTCCTCGTGCGCGTGGGAGATCCGGTACACCTTCGGGTGCACCGGCCAGGGCTCGCCCTCGGCGCGGTCGGGCCCCGGTTCGGGGTTGATGTCCAGCTGGACCACCGACAGCGCGCCCTGCCGCAGGGCCGTGCCCAGGCAGTCCGAGCCCGTGTCGCCGCCGCCGACGACGACCACGTGGGCGCCGTCGGCCGTCACCGGCGACACCGGGAACTCGCCCTCGCACACCCGGTTGGCGCAGGTGAGATAGTCCATGGCCTGGTGGATCCCGCCGAGCGAGCGCCCCGGGACGGGCAGCTCCCGGCGCTCCCCGGCGCCGACCGCCACGACCAGGGCGTCATAGCGGCCGCGCAGCCCGTCCGCCGGTTCCGCGCCGCCGACGTCCGAGCCCGTGACGAACGAGGTGCCCTCGCCCCGCATCTGCTCGATCCGGCGGTCGAGGTGCGACTTCTCCATCTTGAACTCGGGGATCCCGTAGCGGAGCAGGCCCCCGATCCGGTCGGCCCGCTCGTGGACGACGACCCGGTACCCCGCCCGGGTCAGCTGCTGGGCCGCGGCGAGCCCCGCGGGGCCGGAGCCGATCACGCCCACGGACCTCCCGCCGCGCCGCTCCGGCGGGCGCGGGGCCATCCAGCCGCGCCGCCGCCCCTCGTCCGCGATGGTCTGCTCGACGTTCTTGATGGTCACCGGATCGGCGTTGATCGCCAGGACGCATGCGTCCTCGCAGGGCGCCGGACAGAGCCGGCCGGTGAACTCGGGGAAGTTGTTCGTCGCGTGCAGCCGCTCGTAGGCGCCGCGCCAGTCGGAGCGGGCGGCGTAGGCGTTCCACTCCGGTATCAGGTTCCCCAGCGGGCAGCCGGTGTGGCAGAACGGGACACCGCAGTCCATGCAGCGGTCGGCCTGCTCGCGGACGAGCGGGAGCAGCGCCTGTCCCGCGTACACCTCGCGCCAGTCCCCGAGCCGCTCCTCGACGGGCCGCGGCGGCACCGCCCTGCGGGGGATCCTGAGGAAGCCGAAAGGATCGGTCACGCGCCGCCTCCCTGGCCCGGGTGCGAGAGGGTGAGAGGCGCGGTACGGCGCGCCGGGAGCGCGCCGTATGCCACCTTTCCCCCAGATTACGCCGCCCGGGCGAACCGGCACCCGGTCCCGGCGGCCCGCCCCGGGCGGGCGGGCCTCAGTAGCCCCAGCGCGGCTGTCCGCCGTCCTGGCGGCAGGAGATCAGGCGGCCGTTCGCGGCGTGCGTGATGCGGCCCACGTCGGCCTTGCGGCAGTACTGGCCGGCGCTGTAGCAGTTGCCGGCGTTCGAGACGATCTCGCAGGAGGCCTTCGCGGGCTCCTCCGCCGCCCGCGTCGTCGGCTGCGGGGCGGGCCGGGAGGCGGCCCGCGTGGGGGCGGCGGCCTCGGAGGGGGCCTTCGCGTCGGGGACGGCGCCGGTGGCCGAGGGGCTCGGCGGCGCCGACGCGGTCGCCGACGGGGAGGGCGTCGGCGTGGGGGAGGCCGTCGGCGACGGCGCGGCCGTCGTCGGCGCCGCCGAGGACGCGGGCGGCACGGCCGGCCCGCCCGCGCCCCCGGCGGGCCCGCACGCGACGGCGACCCCCGCCGCCACCAGACCGACGAGCGCGAGCCGTATCCGGCCCGCCCACTGCCCGCCCGTGCGGCCGTTCCCGATGGCCCCGCCCCTGTCCGCGCCGTACATCCGTACCCCCATCACGAGTCGATCCTCTGGAACCGGTCAAAGGAGCAACAGCATAGGAACGCACGTCCGGTCGTCCCGGGGCCTTCACCCCATCGTGACCATCGGCGCCGCGGCCGGCGGCTACCGGTCCGTCAGGAGCGCCGACGACGAGGCGTCGCGCTGGTGCGGGACCGGCGCGGAGAGGACCGTGCGCGGGTCCTCCTCCGGGCGGAAGGAGACCGTGCGCGTGGGAGCGGGGATGGAGATGCCCTCCTCGCGGAAGCGCTGGTGCAGGCGCTTGATGAACTCGTGCTTGATCCGGTACTGGTCGCTGAACTCGCCCACGCCCAGGATCACGGTGAAGTTGATCCGGGAGTCCCCGAAGGTGTGGAAGCGGACCTTGCCCTCGTGGTCGGGGACCCCGCCCGTGATGTCGGCCATCACGGTGTCCACCACTTCCAGCGTCACCCGCTCCACGTGCTCGAGGTCGCTCTCGTACCCGACCCCCGCCTGGACCAGGAGCGACAGCTTCTGCTCGGGCTGGGTGAAGTTGGTCATGTTCGTCCGGGCCAGCCGCCCGTTGGGGATGATGACCAGGTTGTTCGACAGGTTGCGCACCACGCTGTTGCGCCAGTTGATGTCGACGACGTAGCCCTCCTCACCGCTGCTGAGCCGGATGTAGTCACCCGGCTGCACGGTCTTCGAGGCGAGGATGTGCACCCCCGCGAAGAGGTTGGCCAGGGTGTCCTGGAGCGCCAGCGCGACCGCCAGACCGCCGACGCCCAGGGCCGTGACCAGCGGTGCGATGGACACCCCGACGGTCTCCAGCGCGACCAGCACGCCCATCGTGAGGACCACGATCCGCGTGATGTTCACGAAGATGGTCGCGGACGCGGCCACCCCGGTCCGGGACTGGGCCACGGACTGGACCAGCCCCGCGATGACCCGGGCCGCCGTGAACGTGGCGAAGATGATGAGCAGGGCGGTCAGCGACTGGTTGACGATGTTCCCGACCCGCGCCGTGAGGGGCAGCGCCGTCGCCGCCACCGCCGCGCCCGCGATGACCGCCGCCCACGGGGCGAGGGTCCGCAGGGCGTCGACGATGATGTCGTCGCCGGTCCACTTGGTCCGCTCCGCGTGCTTGGCGAGCCACTTCAGCAGGGCGCGCAGGAGCAGCCCGGCCGCTCCGCCCGAGGCCAGCGCGATCGCGGCCACCACCCAGTCGTGCACCACGAGGTCCCGGGTCAACGCACGGCCTCCGCTCGCGCGAGGGCCGGCCGCCGTATGTGTCGTGTCGTCACCATGTCACCTGTCAGGTCGCGTTGTGCGGGCGCTCGTTCGAGCGGACGTACATATTCCGAACGGAGTGTCATCCTGCCCCATGCGCCCCCGGGCCCCGCAGCGGGGCCGGGGGAGCGGACGCCCCGCCACCCCCGGGGAGCCGCCCGTACCCCCGCGGGGCAGTTGCTCCGGCCCGGCGAACTCCTCACCTGCCCGGCCCACACCCCCGGCCCCGCCGGACCACCCGCCCCCGCCGGGGCCGGTGGGATGTGCAGTCATGAACCTCCACGCGCACAAGGAGACCGGCCGCTCCCGGGCACGCACCCGGGTCCTGCTCGCCTCCCTCGCCGCCGCGGCGGCCCTCACCGGCCACCTGGTCGCGACGGCTCCGGCCGCGACCGCGGCCGGCCCCGAGCCCTCGGACCGGAACCCGGCACCGGCCTCCCCGGGCGGACCGCGGACCCCGGCCGAGCAGCAGCCCCCGGCCGGCGACCGGGGCCGCGACCCGGGCCCGGACCGCGACCGGGACGACGACCGGGGCCGCGAGCAGGACAAGGGCGAGCACCCGCAGAAGAAGAAGCCGGCGCCGGTGGCGCACGGACTGCGGCAGTTCACCTCCGACAACACCTTCACCCCGCCGGCCGGCGTCACCTCCGTGTTCGTCCAGGCCTGGGGCGCGGGCGGCGGGGGCGGGGGCGGCGGCGGGGCCTCCACCTCCCACGCGGGCGGCCGGGGCGGGGGCGGGGGCGCCGGCGGATTCACCTGGTGCACCCTCCGGGTCGTCCCGCTCACCGACTACGGCGTGGACGTCGGCGGCGCGGGAGCGGCGGGCGCCCGGGGTGCCACCGGCGGGGCGGGCGGCGCCTCGACCCTGGTCGCCTCGGCCACCAACACCCTGCTCCTCGCCGCCACCGGCGGGACCGGCGGCGGCGCCGGCGGGAACGGCACGGCGGACGCCGACGGCGCCCGGGGCACCCCGGGGACCGGCGGCAACGGCTCGTGCTCCACGGGCGGGGTGAACCTTCCCGGCGGCGACGGCACGGCGGCCGACGGAGGCACCGCCCCCGACGGCATCGTCGGCCGTCCCGCGGGCACCGCGGACGGTGGTGACGGCGGCGAGGGAGGCACCCCCGTCGCCCCGGGCACGGCCGGAGGGCCGGGCGGCGCCGGCTACGTCGTCATCTGGTGGTAGCCGGCTGAACCGCCCGCTCCCGCCGGCCCCGGCCCCGGGAGCGGGCGGTGGCCCTCCCCCCTTCCCGGCCCGGCGGTCGCGGCGGCGCCGCCACGGCCGCGGGCGGTGGTCGCCCCTGCCGAGGTGCCGCCCGGCCGGGGGGAGGGGGCGGCCACCCCGCGACCGTGGCAGCGCCGCCGCGACCGCCGCGGTACGGGCGCCGCCACGGTCGCGGGCGGCCGCGCACCGCCGGGCGGCGCGCCCGTGGCAGCCGGGTGACGTGCGCACGGACGCGCGCGCGGTCCCGGCCGGTGCGGTCCGCCCGCCCGTACAGTCCGCTGGGAACCTCAGCCTCCGGCGCCGGGGGCGCGCACCGGCAAGGGAGACCGCCGTGACCTCGAACGACCAGGCCCACTTCCCCACGGATCCGGCCCGTCCGCACGACGGGCAGCCCGCCGGCCGTGCCTCGATGCACGTGTTCGTGCTCTCCGGGTCCTCCCGTACCGGCTCGGTCAACGCCCGTCTGGCGGCGCTCGTCGCCGGCCTGGTGGTGCGCTCGGGGGCCACCGCCGAGCCCGCGCTGCTCGGGGACTTCCCGATGCCGCTGTACGACGGGGACGTCGAGGCCGACGACGGCATGCCCCCGGGAGCCCTGGCGCTGCGCGAGCGGATCGAGGCGGCGCAGGCCGTCGTCATCGCCTCGCCCGAGTACAACGCCTCCGTCCCCGGACCGGTCAAGAACGCCATCGACTGGGTCTCGCGGGGCCGGCCGCAGCCCTTCAAGGACAAGCAGGTCCTGCTGGTCTCCGCCTCCCCGTCCATGGTGGGCGGCAACCGCGGTCTGTGGGCCCTGCGCGTCCCGCTGGAACACCTCGGCGCACGGGTCTACCCCGACATGTTCAGCCTCGCGGCGGCCCACCAGGAGTTCACCGAGGACGGCGCCCTCGCCGACCGGGGCCTCGGGGAACGGCTGGCGTCGACCGTCGGCTCCTTCCTGGACCTCGCCGAGGCCGACACCCGCTACCTGTGCCTGCAGCGCCGCTGGTACGAGTTCCTCGGCGACCGGACCGACGCACCGCTCACCGGCCGCGCCCAGGACTGAGCCGCCCCGCGCCCGTCCGCCGACGCACGCCCCGCCTCCACCCGGACGCGGGGCGTGCGCTGTTGTACGGGGGGCGCGCGCCGGGGCGGATGCGACGCTTCCCGAAGATTTCCGACGCCGGTCTGCACGATCGGGCCCCTTTTCCGATGGGGTGGTGTTGGGGGGAGCCTGTCGCTCCACGGCTGCCGGACACGGGGGCAGGCGGCCGCCACTCACCAGCCACTGGGAAGGTTCCACGCCGACGTGAACGCTGAACGGACCGCCGCCCTCGTACTGATAGACGCCACCGCGGTCCGCTCCCACCCGAGAGCGGGCCTCACGACCGATGCGACCAGGGTGCGCAGGCACCCGCGGCCACCCACCGCCCGCACGGGCGGCGACGAACAACGGTGGGGGAACACATGAGTGAGGGCGAGTTCGATCCATCGGGGGACCAGACGGTCTCCAGCGAACTGGTGGGCGTGCTCCCGGTGGACTTCACCGCGTTCCACTCCCAGCAGCACCGCGCGTACCTGCGCTACGCCCACCTGCAACTGGGCAACGCCAAGGACGCCGAGGAAGTCGTCGACGACGTGTTCACCTTCCTGCTGAAGGTGTGGCGCCAGGCGCTCAAGGAAGCGAGCCTCCACGGCTTCGCGTGGGCGGTGCTGCGCGAACACGTGGAACGGCGCCTGGCGGCCCTCGGGCGCCAGGTCGCCATGGTGGAGACGGCATGGTTCTCGGCCCTGCGCCGCTCCTCCAGGGAGCGGCTCGAACTGCTGGAGTCGAAGCTCGGCCTGTACGCGGCGATCGCCGAACTGTCCGAGCGGCAGTACGACGTGGTGCTGCTGGCGTTCCTGCTGGGCAACGACTCCGACACGGTCGCCCGGATGATGGGGATCTCCCCCGCGACCGTCCGGTCGCACGTCCGCGGCGCACGCCGAACCCTGTCCCGCAAGCTCGGGGTGGACTGGATCCCCGGAGAGGAGAAGGACCAGTGAGCGACATGCCCGCTGACCGTGACATGCCGCTGCGCGAACTGGACGCGGCCCTGGAGGACGCGGCGGTGCTCGCCGAGGAGTACGCCGGCTACGACGAGGGGGCCGCCCGGCGCCGCGTCGCCCGGCGCATCGCCGCCGACCGTGCCCGCTCGGCGCTCGGCACCCCCGCGGAGGCGGACGCGGCCCGCAGGCAGGAGGCCGCGGCGGCCGCCTGGGACGACCTGGTGCTGGACGCCGCCTGCCACGTGCGGGCCGCGCGCTGCCTGGACGACCTGACCTGGTCCCTGGCCGAGAGCCGGGACTTCGCGGAGCTCGCCCTGCACGCCCGGTCCTGGCCCCACGGCGTGGACTCGGCCCTGCTGTTCGGCTGCCTGCTGCACCTGACGGACCGGCTGGAGGCCGCGCAGTTCTGGTTCCAGTACGCCGCCGGCGCGGGATCGCGCACCGCCGCCCAGTGCCTCTACCTCCACCACCTGGCCCGCGCCGAGGTCCGCACGGCCCGCCACTGGAAGCACCAGGCCCGCGTCCTGCCCGCCGAGGAGCACCTGCCGCCCATGCCCCGGATCCCGGAGGACCTGGAGGAGACCCTGGGCGCCTCGGTCATCTGGACCTCCCCGCCGATCAGCACCCGGGACCTCACCCCCTTCAGCCCCGGCCGGGCCGGCCGGCCCCCGTACCGGCTGCCGGCGCGGCTGCGCCAGGCCGTTGCGGCGCGCCCCCGCAAGGAGCACCCGGAGCTGGGCGACATCATCACACCGAGCCCACCGGTCGCCGTCGCCGTCGCACGGCACGCCCGCCTCAACCCCGTGCACCTGACGGAGGAGGCGAACGCCTGGGCCCTGGACGCCCTCAGGCAGCCTCGGCTGACCCACGCCGCCCGCAAGACCCCCGACGTGCGTCCGGCGACCGGCGCACTGGCCTCCGTCCACCAGGCGCTGCGCGTCCTGGAGGTCGTCAACCGCTACTCGGGCGGGGTCAGCCTCACCCAGATCGCCCGCGAGACGAAACTGCCGCAGCTGCTCCTCGCCCGGGCCACGGAGCAGCTCGTCCGCGCCAACCTCGCCACCCCCACCGGGCCGGACGCCTACGTCGCGGGCCACGCCCTGCTGCTGGCCGACGCGGCCGGCGCAGAGGGCCGGGGGCAGCTGCGCGAGACCCTGGCCTGGGTACGGGACGCGGTCGGCGCGGCCGTGTACGTCGCCCGCTACACCGACGGCGAGGTCTCCATCACCCAGTACGCCGACGGGCCGAGCGCACCCGCCGTCCACGAATGGGTCGACTTCCGCGCAGCCGCGCACGCCTCCGCCGTCGGAAAGGCCCTGCTGACCCAGCTCGACTACGACGACCGCAAGGACCACCTCGCCCGGCACGAGATGTCCCGCTTCACCTCCCACACCGTCACCAGCCAGGCGGCCCTCTTCCACCAGCTCGACACCCGCCGGCCCAACACCCCCCTGCTCGACTTCCAGGAGTACGCGGTCGGCACGGTCTGCGCGGCCGTACCGATCACCTCGGGTCCGAACGCCGAGTGCGTGGCGCTGTCCATCCCAGCCGCCGACCCGGCGCGGCTGCGGCAGGCCGCCCGGATCCTGCAGAGCGAGGCCGCCGCGGTCTTACTGGCCCTGATCGTCGCGGGCAGTACCCACCCCACCCCGGTCCGCCCCGCGTTCCAGCCCCGCGGGACGCGCCGGCGCCCGCCCGAACCGGCCGCGGCGCCCCGCCGGGCGGGCACGTTCCTGTCCACGACCGTCTGACCGGACCGCCCGCCCGCAGGGTCGGGGCGGGCGCAGAGCCGAGCGGGCCCGGGCCGGACACCCCGGACCGGGCCCCGCTCGTACGGCTCAGGCCCTGCGGCGCCCCAGGCCGACGGCCACCAGCAGGGCCGCGCCGACCACCAGGGCCGCGTCCACCGCCAGAACGGTGCGCACCCCGTCGAAGAGCGGGGCCCGCGTCGTGGCCAGGACGCCCAGCAGCGGGATCCCGACGGTGAGGCCGACCTGCTGGGTGGTGGTGACCAGGCCGGTGGCCAGGCCCTGTTCCGCGTCGGGCACCCCGCTCGTCGCGGTCAGCCCGTACGAGATGATCGCGCCCAGGTGGCACACGCTGCCCAGCGACACGGCGACGGTCGCCACCAGCGCGCCCGAGTCCGGACCCACGGCCAGCAGCGCCGCGGTGAACAGCCCCTGCCCCGCGAGGGAGCCCACGAGGGTGCGGCGGGCGCCGAAGCGGCCGATCACCCGGGGGACCAGCGAACCGGCGAGGGCCGAGGCGACGCCCTGGACACCGAAGACCAGACCGGTCAGGAAGGAGGACAGCCGCAGCGTCTCCTGGAGGTACAGGGTGAGCACGAACACGACCGTCGACATCATCGAGAAGGTCACCAGCCCGCCGGCGTTGCCCCAGGCCACGGTGCGCCGCCTGAGCATCGGCAGCGAGACCAGCGGGGCCGGGGACTTCGCCTCCACCACCGTGAAGACGGCCAGCAGCACCAGCCCGGCCACGAGGGCCGCCCGGACGTCCGCCCCGCCGAACCCGCGGTCGGCCGCCGTCGACAGGGCGTAGATCAGCGCGAGCAGCCCCGTGGTGACGGTGACGGCGCCCGGCACGTCCAGGCGCGGCCGCTCCGGGGTGCGGGACTCGGCCAGCAGCGCGGGGGCGAGGACCAGCACGACGAGCGCGGCGACCGCGAGCAGGGCCATCGTCGAGCGCCAGCCGAGGGTGTCGGTCATGACCCCGCCGAGGACCATGCCGACGGTGAAGCCCAGGGACAGCAGCGTGCCGGAGATGCCGAGCGCCCGGTCGCGCTGCGGGCCCTCGGGGAAGGTCGTGGTCAGCAGGGACATGCCGGCCGGCACGACGGCGGCCGCCCCCAGGCCCTGCAGGGCCCGCGCGGTCAGGAAGGCCGCCGGGTTCCAGGCCAGGGTGGCGAGCAGCGAGGCCCCGCCGAAGAGCGCGAGACCGGCCAGGAACAGCTTCTTGCGGCCGTACAGGTCGCCGATCCGGCTGAAGAGGAGCAGGAACCCGCCGGACGGCAGGGTGAACGCGGTGACCGCCCACTGGAGGGCGGACGGGCTCAGGTCCAGGTCCCTGCCCAGCGCCGGCAGGGCCACGTTGAGGACGGAGAAGTCGAGCGCCACCATGAACTGGGCGGCGCAGAGCACGAAGAGGACCAGCCGGGCCCGGCCGGAGAGCCGGGCGTCCTCGGGGGCCGCCGTGCGCGGCCCGGTGACCTCGGGGGTCCGGGTGTCTGTCGTCATGGCCACCACCCTCGCGGCCCGGGAACGACCGTGAAGAGTGGCAACTTATCCTGTTGGCGCCACCACCAGGCAGCCGGACAGGGGGAACGCGTGGCCACACCGATCGACCGGAACCGCCGTACGGAACTGCGGGAGTTCCTGATGAGCCGGCGTGCCAGGATCTCCCCGGCGGAAGCCGGCCTGCCGGACGGCGGGGCCCGCCGCCGCACGCCGGGGCTGCGCCGCGAGGAGGTCGCCGTCCTCGCCGGGGTCGGGGCGTCCTGGTACCAGTGGCTGGAACAGGGGCGCGACATCACGGTGTCCGGGCAGGTCCTCGACGCGGTGAGCCGCGTGCTCAAGCTGACCAGCGCCGAACGCCGGCACCTCTACGTCCTCGCCGGGCTCAACCCGCCGGCCCTCGAAGTGGCCCCCGGCGACCGGGACATGTGCCAGGGCCTGCAGCGGCTCATCGACGCCTGGATGCCCTTCCCCGCGCACATCATGGACACCTACTGGAACACGGTGATGTACAACGACGCGGCCGCGCTGGTCCTGGGGATGCGGCCGGAGATCGTGCAGAACTGCCTGGTCGCCTTCTTCACCGACCCCGTCTACATGGCCCGCTCCCCGCACTGGGAGGAGATCGCCGTCGAGGTCGTGGCCCAGTTCCGGGCGGCCTGCTCCGAGCGCCCCGAGGACGAGGGCTTCCGGGCCGTCCTGGAGCAGGCGCGGGAACTCAGCCCCCGTTTCACGGAGTTGTGGGACCGTCAGGAGATCCGGCCCGGCGGCCAGCTCCGCAAGCAGATGGAGCACCCCGTCGTCGGCACCCTGTACGTGGAGTCGACCCAGCTGCGCGTCCCGGCGCGCCCCGACCTGGCGATCGTGCTGCACACCCCGCTGCCGGGCACGGACACGGCCGAGAAGCTGGAGTGGCTGACCTCGCCGGAGGGCCGCCGCGGGCTCATGTACCCGGTCGCGGGATAGGGTCCGCGGCCGCTTCACGCCGTGCGGGCGCCGAGGGCGGCCACCGCGCCGACCATGCGGTCCCAGAACGCCTCCCGGTCCAGGGAGACCGCGACGCGCGCGTTCGCGGGCAGGCCCAGGTAGCCGTGCGGGTCCACGACGGTGGCGCCGCGCGTGTGGGTGCCCCGCAGCTCCACCGCGACGTGCGCGTCCACGCAGTCCACGATCGAGGGATCGATGACGCGGGCCACCGCGACGGGGTCGTGCAGCGGCGGGTGGGGCATGCCCCACAGACGGTGGTACGTGGAGGCGAAGAAGGTCAGCAACCCGGCGCAGACGGCGCCGAGTTCCGTGCCCAGCCCCTCGAAGCGCGCCACGATCTCCGGGGTGGCCAGGGCCTGGTGGGTGACGTTGAGCCCGCACAGGGTCACCGGCACGCCGCTGCGCAGGACGATGTCCGCGGCCTCCGGATCGGTGTACACGTTGAACTCGGCCGCAGGGGTCCGGTTGCCGCGCTCCGTCGAACCCCCCATGAGCACGATCTCGCGGATCCGGGCGGCGCACTCGGGGTAGCGGGTCAGCAGCAGGGCGATGTTGGTGAGCGGGGCGGTGGGCACCAGCGTCACCGGCTCCGGGTGCTCCATGAGGATCCGGTGGATCAGCTCCACCGCGTGCTCCGGCACCACGTCGACCGAGGGCTCCGGGAACCGCGGGCCGTCCAGGCCGGATGCGCCGTGCACGTCGTCGGCGACCGACAGCGGCTGGAGCAGCGGACGTCCGCACCCGGCGGCGATGGGCACGTCCGTGATCCCGGCGACGGTGCACACCCGGCGGGCGTTGAGGGTGGTCTTGTCCACGGTCTGGTTCCCGGCGACCGTGGTGATGGCGAGCAGCTCGACCGCGGGATCGGCCGCCGCCAGCATGATCGCGAGGGCGTCGTCGTGTCCGGGGTCGCAGTCGATGATGATCGGGACGGGCACGGGCAGTTCCTCCCGGTGGGGGCCGCTGGCCCGCCCAGTCTGCCCCGGCGGGGCCGCGCGGGCCGCCACTTGTGCGCCAAAACGCCCGGACCCGGTGGCGCGTACCCGTCCACCGGGCCGGCGGTCGCACGATTCCCCCGGCCGGGTGGCCCGGCCGCCGCTCCGGTGACGGAGCCTGCCGCGCCTGCGCCGACGGGCCCGGGGAGTGTGGAACGGTTCGAGCCGGTCACGCACCGCAGCGATCGGAAGGACCTTCCATGTTCAGAACGGTGTTCACCGCCGGCGCGGCCGCCGCGCTCGCCGCCGCCGCTCTCACGCCGCCGGCGGGAGCCGCCACCGGCGGCCCGTCCTTCGCACCCCCGGAGCAGATCACCATCGACGTGGTCCAGGCCAACGGCTCGGGCTGCCGCCCCGGCACCGCCGCCGTGGCCGTCGCCCCGGACAACACGGCCTTCACCGTGACGTACAGCGACTACACGGCCGTGGTGGGCCCCGGCGCCGGTCCGACCGACTTCCGCAAGAACTGCCAGCTGGGACTCAGCCTCAACGTCCCGCAGGGCTACACCTACGCCGTCACCCAGGCCGACTACCGCGGCTTCGCCAGCGTCCAACAGGGCGCCACCGCCACCCAGAAGGCCAGCTACTACTTCCAGGGCATGTCCCAGACCGTCAGCCGCAGCCACGCGCTGCGCGGCCCGTTCCAGAACAACTGGCAGGTCACCGACGCCGTCCCCGTCGAGGCCCTCGTCTTCCACCCCTGCGGGGCGAAGCGGAACCTGAACATCAACACCGAGCTGCTCACCCAGGCCGGCACCTCGTCCCCGGCCGCCACCAGCTTCATCGCGATGGACTCCACCGACGGCAGCATCAACACCAGGTACCACTTCTCCTGGAAGCACTGTCCCCAGCGCCGCTGACCCCCGCAGCCTGACCGACGCGGACCGGGGGAGCGGGGCTGTCGGACCCGCTCCCTAGCATGGCGTCATGAGCAACCCGCAGAGCATCCAGGCCTCCCGGGCGGTGCGCGCCGCCCTGGCACCACCCCGCCCCGCAGCGGACGGAGCCGCGCCCGGCGCCGCCCTCCGGGTGGTCGAGGAGGCCCGCCCCGCGCGCACCGCCGCCGCGGGCGTCGCGGCCGCCGGCGGGGCGGACGGCGACACCGCGCAGCGGCTGCGCGGGTGGGTGGCCGAGCTGCTCGCGGACCGCACCGACCGGTGGCTCGGCGTGCACGACGCGCTCGCCGGCCACCGCGGCACCCTGCACGCACTGCTGGCCGACGTACCGCCGCCCGCACCGCCCGCCGCGCCCGGCGAGGTCCGCCGGCCCGTGCCCCGCAGCGTCCACACCACCCTGGCCCTGCTGCTGGAGCACGCCCGGCCCGAGTGGGCCGCGGCCGCTCTGGCCGTCCTGCCCGCCCGCACCCGGGACGCGTTGCTCGGGGGCGGCCCGCTCCCCGGCCCGGTGCTCGTCACCGCGGTCACGGAGCACGGCGACCCGGCCGCCCGGGCGGCCCTCGCCGGGCACCCCCGGCTCGACGCACGGGTACTGGCCCGGCTGCTCGCCGTGGGGGACGCCGCGGTCGCGGCCGCCGTCTACCGCAACCCGCGCTGCACCCCGTCGCTGCGCCGCACCGTCGCCGGGCGGCTCGCGCAGTTCCCGATGGACGAGGGCCTGCGCGCGGAACTGACCGACCCCACCCGGCTGCCCCCGGGCACCTGGCTCGCCCCCCTGCTCGTCTCCGGCGACCCGGAGCTCATGCTGCGCGCGCTGAGCACCCGGCAGGTCCGCGGCGCCGCCCAGCGGTACGCACTGATCCGCATATGGGAGGCCGCCGGACGGGAGGCGCTCGCCGCCCTGCTCGACGGCCCGGACGTCCTGCGCCACCTGACCACCCCCGTCCTCGACGCCGCCTTCAAGGCCCTGGCCGTGGAGGACGGCTCGGGCAACGGGCTGCGCAGCCTGCGCGAGGGCGGCGAACCCTACGAGGACCCCTCCCGGCTGCCCGGACTGCTGGCCGGCACCCGGGGCACGAGCTCCCTCGCCGCGCTGCTGTCCGAGCCCTACGCCCATGACATGCGGGCCCTCGCCGAGGCGCACGCCACGACCCCGTTCATGCCCAGGGCCTGCGAGGAACTCGCCCGGCACGAGGCGGCGGACGACGCCCAGCGCCTGGTGTTCCGGCTCAGCGTCCTCAACGAGCCCTGGCGCGTGGCCGGCCGGCGCGCCGGCAACACGCGGGCGCCCGAGCTGCGCCTGGCCCGGGAGCAGCTCGACGACTCGGCGGCCGAGTGGGCGGAGGGCATGGCCGCAGCGGGGCTGCTGGACCCGGTCGAGCTGATCCGCACCGCACGCCCCGCCGTGCACGCGGTGGCCGCCCTGGCCCGGCTCACCGAGCGGAGCCTGCTCACCGGCACCGCCGTGGACGAACTGCGCACCCTCACCGGCACCCACCTCGGCGACCGCCCCGAGGCGTGGGCCGCCCTGGACGCCGGCCTGCCCGGACACCGGGGCACCCTGGGCGAACTGATCGCCCTGGCCGGCCGGGCCGCACCGGCGGAGTCCGCGGAGTCCGCGGAGCCCGGGGCGGCGGAACCCCCGGCGGCGGACGCCCCCGCCGACCGGACCGGGCAGCCCCCGCACTCCCCGCGCACCCACCACGAGCGGGCCGCCCTCGCCGCCCTCGACCTGCTGTACTGCCTCGCCCCCGCCGGGACCCCGCTGCCCGCGGACCCCGCCACCCTGGCCTTCCTCGCGCACCACCGGCAGGAGGACGCCCCCGGCCTCGCCACCCCCGGATGGCTCGCCCGGGCCTGCGCGGACGCCGGAGTCGAGCCGCCCCACGGCGCCTGGCACACCGCCCCCGCCCCCGAGGAGGTCCGCGCGGAGCGCCCCCGCAGCTGGGGCAGCAGCGCCCGGCTCACCGAAGAGGCCTACACCCAGGGCCTGCTCCCCGCCGACGAACTGCTCGGCCTGCTCCCGGCGCGCGGCATGCTCCTCCTGCCCCACGACTGGCGCCGCCTGGCCTTCGCCACGGCCTGGCGGGCGGCCCTCGCCCGCCTGCTGCGCGCCGCACTGGGCACCGACCCCGACCGCTGGCTCCGGCTGGCGCACACGGCCGCGCACGCCGCCGGCCTGGACCGGCCCACCGACGAGGGCGGCCCCAGCTGGGCGGAACTCCTCGAACGGTCCCGTTCCGCCGGCGCGCCGCCCGCAGGCCACCTGCCCTGCGACCCTCCCGCAGAGGGCGCGTGGAGCAGCCCGCCGAGCACGCCGGACGAGGCGCTGCGGCTGCTGCGGAGCGGCAACAGGCGCTGGGCCTGGCCCGTGGGCACCCTGCTGTGCCTGGCCGACGGCGACGTCGTGGACGCGGTCCTGCCCCGCCTCGGGCCGGACGGGCCCTGGCTGCTCGCGGCGTACCTGCTGCGCCACGACCGGACCCCGCGCGTCCTGTTCGGCCGGCTGCTCGCGGGACGCGATCCCCAGGCCCTGCGCGTCCTCGCGTCCCAGGCGCGGTGGCTCGCCGACGACGCCAAGGAGCTGCTGGTCGACCTCGACGATCCCGACGTGGACCTCACCCTGTTGCGCAACGGCACCACCTCCCACCTGGCCGGCCGTATCGTCGCCCGCCCCCATGGCCGCACCGCCGCACGGCTGTCGGCCGAGCTGCGGTCCGACCCCTCCGCCCCGCTGCCCGGGGGCGCCCTCTGGCTGCGCTCGAGCGAACCCGCCCTGATCGAGGAGGCCTTCGCCCGCCAGGGCGCCGAACTGGGCTTCACCGAGCAGGCGGTGGGCTGCCTCAACCTGCTCGAACACGGGGGAGCCGCCCGCCTCACCGCCCTCGCCGGCGGGGACCGGCTCGGCCGGGCGGCCACCGCGCTCTGCGTCAAGGCGCTGGGATCGGCCGACCCGGCCGCCGTGATCCGGACCCGCGTCGCCCGCGAACTGGCCCCCGCCAAGCTCCTCACCCGGCTGCGCCGGAGCACCGGCCACTGGAAGACCACGGCCACCGTCCTGTCGACGCCCGGCGCCGTCGACTGGGAGGCGCTGGCCGGGGCGCACGAGGAGGAGCCGATCCCCCACTGGGGGTTCCTGGTCAACCTTCCCAGCGCCCCGGCCGGTCTGCGGATCCGGTACGCCGCACTGCTGCCCGAGCCCGGCCCGGACGGTCTGCCCGACGGGCCCGGGGCCACCCGGGCCCGTGCGCGGTACGGCCTGGCCGGCCTCCACCACTGCCCGCCCGCCACCCAGCTCGACGGTCTGCTGGCGTCGGGCGGCCTGACCGGGGACGACCTGCTGCACACGGCGGCGCCGGCCGCGCGGATCCTCGCCTACCTGAACGCGGCCGCCCGCCGTGCGGACGCCCCGCCGCAGGCCGGCGCGGCCCTGACCGGACTCGGCGCCCTCGTCGGGAGCCGCCTGGCCGCCGACCCGGGCGTCTGGGACCGGGCCGTGGCCCGGCTGGCGGGCCGCGACCCCCACTGGGACCCGGTGTCGCCGGTCTCCGCGCTCCTGTCCTGAGGGCCGATGTGCACGCGATGTGAAGAAATGCCCTTGGGGGCGTTCGGGTGGGAGTCGCAGCCACCCGCAACCGGATGCGCAGAGTAGTTACTCATCACAGCCGGTAACCGCATTCGGGAGGTTCGATGGACACCGCACCGACGTACGCACTGTCGTCCCGCACGCCCCGCTGGGCACTCGACCCCTACCGCTTCCCCGGCCTGGAGGACACGGAGGACGCCGAGGCCCTCGGGGAGCCCGCCGGCCCGCCCGCGCCGGCACCCGCGGGCAAGCCCCACCGGCCCTCGCGCTGACGCGGCCGGCGGGGGCCGGCCCCCGGGCCCGTCCGCGGACCCGCCGCATCGCGAATCACCCGCCGCCGCGTACCGCCGGGGCTTACGATCTCGATCGGACGGTCCCGTCCCGCGACCGCCGCCCGCCCTGCACCCGTGGAGGTCAACCGTGTTCCGCACGGCCGAAGGACACCGCAGTCAGCGCACCAGCAGCCGCCGCGGCCCGCGCGGCCGCTCCGGCCTCCGGGGGGCGGCCTGCGCCGCCGCCGCGGCGGGCGCGTTCCTCGTCTCCGGCTGTTCCTCCTCCGGCGAGAGCGGGCCGGGGGAGGCGGCCGGCGGCGTGCCCGTCGTCGAGAAGGGCAAGCTCACCACCTGCACCCATCTTCCCTACCCGCCCTTCCAGTTCGAGCAGAACGGCAAGGTCGTCGGCTTCGACGTGGCCCTGATCGACCTCGTCGCCAAGGACCTCAAGGTCGAGCAGAAGATCCTCGACACCCCGTTCGAGAACTTCAAGACCGGGGCGTTCCTGAACTCCGGCCAGTGCGACCTCGCCGCGGCCGGCATGACCATCACCGACGAGCGCAAGAAGAACGTCGACTTCTCCGTCCCCTACTTCGACGCCACCCAGGCCCTGCTGGCGACCAGGAAGAGCGGCATCACCACCCTCGCCGACGTCAAGGCGAAGTCGGCCAGGCTCGGCGCCCAGGCCGGGACCACCGGCGAGAGCTACGCCAAGAGCCAGGGCTTCAACCCCGTCGCCTTCGAGAGCTCGGACGCGGTCCTCAACGGCCTGCGCACCGGCCAGGTCGACGCGGTCGTCATCGACTACCCGGTCGTCCAGGGCTGGCTCAAGGACAAGGCGAACACCTCCGAGTTCGTCCTCGGACAGAACATCGACACCGGGGAGCAGTACGGGTTCTCCGTGAAGAAGGGCAACGCGGCCCTCCTCGCCGCGATCGACAAGGCCATCACCACCGCCAAGGCCGACGGCACCTACAAGAAGCTCTACGAGCAGTGGATCGGCCCGATGCCCCAGTCGGCGTCGTGACCTCCCGGCTGACCCGGCGCCAGCGGCGCCGGGTCTGGCAGGGCGTCCAGTACGCGGTGTTCGTGGCGGTGCTGGTCGTGGTGGCCGTCCTGGCCGACTGGGACCGGCTGCGCAACCAGTTCGCGCAGAAGGACCTGGTCCTGCGCCTCTTCCCGGACATCCTCACCATCGCCCTGCGCAACACGGTGGTGTACACCTTCTCCGGGTTCGCGTTCGGCCTGGTGCTCGGGCTGGTCGTCGCCATGATGAGGCTGTCGTCGGTGGCCCCCTACCGCTGGGTCGCCGGCGTCTACATCGAGCTCTTCCGCGGCCTGCCCGCCCTGCTCATCTTCATCTTCGTCGGGGTCGCGGTGCCGCTGGCGTTCCCGGGCACCGAGATCCCCGGCGGAACGTACGGGAAGGTCGCGCTGGGCCTCGGCCTGGTCGCGGCCGCCTACATGGCGGAAACGATTCGCGCCGGCATCCAGGCCGTCCCCAGGGGGCAGATGGAGGCGGCCCGCTCGCTGGGCTTCTCCCACGGCCGCGCCATGGTGTCCGTGATCATCCCGCAGGCCTTCCGCATCGTCATCCCGCCGCTCACCAACGAGCTGGTCCTGCTGTTCAAGGACTCCTCGCTGGTGCTGTTCCTGGGCGTCACGCTGGAGGAGCGGGAACTGACCAAGTACGGCCGGGACCTCGCGAGCGAGACCGCGAACTCCACCCCGATCCTGGTCGCGGGCCTGTGCTACCTCCTGGTGACGGTGCCGCTGAGCTTCGTGGTGCGCCGCCTGGAGTCCCGTGCGGACAAGGCCACGTGAGGAGGAGGGGGACACGATGTCAGGGACGAACGGAACGGCGGCGGACACCTTGGGCGCGGACCAGGCGGAGATCGAGATCCGGGGGCTGCACAAGTCCTTCGGGGACAACCACGTCCTGCGCGGCATCGACCTCGACGTCGCCCGCGGCGAGGTGGTGTGCGTCATCGGGCCGTCGGGCTCGGGCAAGTCCACCCTGCTGCGCTGCGTGAACCTGCTGGAGGAGCCGAGCCGGGGCCAGGTCTTCGTCGGCGGGACCGAGCTCACCGACCCCGACGTCGACATCGACGCCGCGCGCCGCCGCATCGGCATGGTCTTCCAGCAGTTCAACCTCTTCCCGCACGTGAGCGTCACCGGGAACCTCACCCTCCCGCAGCGCCGGGTGCTGGGCCGCCGCAAGGCCGAGGCGGCCGCCGTCGCCCGCGAGAACCTGGAGCGCGTCGGCCTCGCCGGGAAGGCGGACGCCTTCCCGGCCCAGCTCTCCGGCGGGCAGCAGCAGCGCGTGGCGATCGCCCGGGCCCTGTCGATGGGGCCGGAGGTGATGCTCTTCGACGAGCCCACCTCGGCGCTCGACCCCGAACTCGTCGGCGAGGTGCTGTCGGTGATGCGGGTGCTCGCGGGGGAGGGGATGACGATGATGGTCGTCACCCACGAGATGAGCTTCGCGCGCGAGGTCGCCGACCGGGTCGTGTTCATGGACGGCGGGGTCATCGTGGAACAGGGCGCGGCGGAGCAGGTGGTGACCCGGCCGGTCCAGGAGCGGACCCGCGACTTCCTCAACCGCGTGCTGGACCCGGCGGCCGTCGAGGCACCGGGCGCCGGGGCGGCACCGGGCGCCGGGGACGGCGGCGGTCCCCCGGCGGACGGCGGGGAAGGCGGCCCGCACACCGGCGGCTGACGCGGCACCCGCTCCTCGGCCCGTCCCCCCGGTCGTTCTTCGCCCCGTCCCTCAGGCCCCCGTCCGTACCGGCCGCCGGAGCAGGTAGGCGCCGGCGGCCGAGACCAGGACGGCCATGCACGCGATGAACACCAGCCCCGCGCCCTCCAGCCCGATCGGACCCACCAGCAGCCCCACCCCGATCACCGGCACCGAGATGCCGCAGTACGCCACCACGAACAGAGCCGAGATCACCGCGGCGCGCCGGTCCTCCGGAGAGGCCCCGGCCACCGCGGACAGCGCCCCGCGGAAGGCCAGCCCCTGCCCGCAGCCACCGACCAGCGCGCTCAGTGCCACCAGGATCAGGAGATCCCAGTGCAGCGCGCCCGCGAGCAGCGCCAGCCCGCCCAGCAGCCCGGCGCAGCCCAGCGGCAGCGAGCGCCCCACCCCGACGCGGCCGACGGCCAGCTGTCCGGCGGTGGAGGAGAAGAAGGCCAGCGCGACGATCAGGCCGCCGACGGCGTGGCTGTGCACGTCGAGCGACTGCGCGAGGAAGGCCGGGCTGACCGAGGTGAACACCCCGAAGAGCGCGAAGCCCACGAAGGACGCGATCGCCGCCGGCCCGAACACCGGGCGCACCGGGGCGGGCAGGCCGGGACGCTGCGGCCGTACGGCCCGGAGCGGGCCCCGCTCCCGGACGGTCTCCGGCAGTCCCAGCACCACGGCGGCCGACCCGGCCACCAGGGCCAGGTGGACGGCGAACGGCAGGTACAGGGGCCAGGGGGCGTACTGCGCGAGCAGCCCCGCGAGCAGCGGGCCGCAGCCGAGGCCGCCCATGTTGGCGGCCGTCGCGACGAACGTGGCCCGGCCCTTCCCCCGCTCGGGGGCCAGTTCGAGGACGTAGGCCGTGGCGGCGCCGGTGAACAGCCCGGCGGAGAGCCCCGACAGCAGCCGGCCCGCGTACAGCCAGGGCAGTCCGGTGGCCGCCAGGAAGCAGACGGCGCTTCCCGCCGCACACCCCAGGCCGGCGAGCAGCACCGGCCGCCTGCCGACCGTGTCCGAGGCGTCCCCCGCCAGCAGCAGGACCCCGATGACCGCGAAGGCGTACACCGCGTAGACGACCGTCACGGTCAGCTCGGAGAAGGAGAACTTCTCCTGGTACATCCCGTAGAGCGGGGTGGGCAGCGTGGTGCCGGTCATGCACACGGCGAACACCGCCCCGGCGAGCAAACACTGGCGCCATCCGCGGCGGTCACCGTCCATGCCGCCGACGGTAACCCCGCCCCCCGCCCCGGACCGCTCAGGCACGGCTGCACGGGAGGGACCGGTGGCCGACCCGACGGGCGCGTGGTTCTCCAGCGGACCTCCGGCGGGGTGCGAGCCGGGGTCGAGTCCGGCTGCGGCCGGCGCTGGCACCGTAACGACGGAGACGCGGGGCGGATGGCGTACGCACTCCATCGCCGCTCCGACGCGGGTGCGGCGGTCCTCTGCCGGGGCCACCCGTCCCGTGCGCGCACGAAGCCTGCCGACCGGGAGGCCGAGAACCAAAGGAGTTCCCCTGGTGAAGATCGTTCTGATGTCGGGCAGTACCCGACGGGACTCGCTGAACACCGCCGTCCTGGAGACCGTGCGGCACGTCCTCGCGGGCCTCCCCGGTGCGCACGAGACGGTGGACCTCGCCGTCGCGGAACTGCCCTACTACGAGGCGGGCCTGGAGCGCGCCGACGGCTCGGCGGCGGTGCGCGCGGCCAAGGAACTGGTCGCCGGAGCCGACCTGCTGTTCATCAGCACCCCTTCCTACAACGGCGCGATGCCCGGCGCCCTGAAGAACGCGCTCGACTGGCTGTCCCGGGCGGACGGCGCGTCCCCGAGCCCGCTGACCGGCCGGGTGGCGGCCGTGGCCAGTGCCTCCCCCGGAGCGAACGGAGGCGTGGAGGCGCAGGCCGGGCTGGTCACTCTGCTCGCCCGCTGCGGCGCGCGGGTCGTCGAGCACGAGCCCGTCGGCGTCGCCCGCGCCGCAGGGGTGGCCGCCGAGGGGGGCCGCTACACGGACCCGGAGCTCGTGGCCCGGCTGGAGAGCCTGACCCGCGCGGCGCTCGCCGCCGCCGGTGCGCAGACGGAGGTGCTGATCTGATGGCGCACGACAAGGAACCCGGCCTGCTCGCGATCATGAAGGAGGACCTGGACGTCGTCGTCGCCCAGGACCCCTCCATGCGCAACCGGCGCGAGGCCCTGTTGCACGCGGCCCTGCCCGCCCTGTGGGCGCACCGCGTCGCCCACCGCCTGCACCGGCGTGGCATGCGCATGACCGCCGGGCTGATCGCCTGGCAGGCCCGCCGCAAGACCTCCGTGGAGATCCACCCCGGGGCCGTCCTCGGCCGGCGGGTGTTCATCGACCACGGCGCCGCCGTCGTGATCGGGGAGACCGCGGTGATCGGGGACGACGTGACCATCTACCACCAGGTGACCCTCGGCGCGGTCGGCTGGTGGAGCGACAACAAGCGGCCCGCCGGCGAGCGCCGCCATCCCGTGGTCGGCCACCACGTCGTGCTCGGCACCAACGCGACGGTCCTCGGCCCCGTCACCATCGGGGAGCACGCCGTCATCGGCGCCCAGGCCCTCGTCAACAAGGACGTCCCCCCGGGAGCCCGCGTGCTCGCCGCCACCGCCGTGATCAAGGCCGTCGGCGAGCAGCCGCAGCCCATGGAGGACCTGTACGCGGTGACGGCCTCGGCCGGCTCCTGGTAGGAGCGTCCGCCGCTCCGTTCCCCTCCGCGCCACTCCCCGCCTCGTGTCATCCCCTTCCCCCCCACGAAGGCTGCACCGGCGTACGGGCGGACCGTACGAACACCCCCGACCGGCAGCCGTACGACCCGACTTGTGAGGAACCACACGTGCAAAGCCGTAAGCCTCGCCCCATAGCCGACAGCATCGAGGACCTGATCGGATCCACCCCGCTGATCCGCCTCCACTTCGAGGACACCGCCCCGGGTACCGAGGTGCTGGCCAAGCTCGAGGCCGCCAACCCGATGTCCACCAGCAAGGACCGCGCCGCCCTGTACATGCTGCGGGCCGCCGAGCAGCGCGGCGAACTCACCCCCGGCAGCGGCACGGTGATCGAGGCGACGTCCGGCAACACCGGCATCTCCCTGGCCTCCCTCTGCGCCTCCCGCGGCTACCGCTGCGTCATCGTCCTCCCCGACAGCGCCACCCCCGAGCGGGTTGCGCTGCTCAAGGCGCTGGGCGCGGAGGTCGTGCGGACCCCGCGCGAGCAGGGCTACCCCGGCGCCATCGCCAAGGCACAGGAGCTGCACGCGGCGACCCCCGGCTCCTGGTTCCCCTGCCAGCACGAGAACGCGGACAACGTCCGGGCCCACTACGAGACCACCGGCCCGGAGATCTGGGCCGACACCGGCGGCCGCGTCGACGTCCTGGTCTGCGGCGTGGGCACCGGCGGCACCCTGACCGGCATCGCCCGGTACCTCAAGGAGCAGAACCCGGACGTACGCGTCGTCGCGGTCGAGCCGGAGAACTCCCCGGTGCTCTCCCAGGGCGTCGGCGGCCTGCACCGCATCCCGGGCCTCAACGGCGGCTTCGTGGCGCCCACCACCGACGTCTCGCTGATCGACAGCGTGGTGACCGTCACCGACGAGGAGGCGCTGGACGCCGCCCGGCAGCTCGCCCGGCGCCAGGGCATCTTCGCGGGCGTCTCCTCGGGCGCAGTCGCCCACGCCTCCGCCCGGCTGGCCGCCCACCCGGACTACGTCGGCGCGTCGATCGTCACGCTGCTGCCCGACACCGGCGAGCGCTACCTCAGCCTGTGGGCCGAGGAGCAGACCCCCGCCGCCCGGCAGGCGACCCGGCGGCCCTCCGCCGACGGGAAGCCGGCCGCCGGGAAGCCCTCCGACGGGCAGCCCGCCGCCGAGGGCGCGGCCGCCGGGCGGCAGACGGCCGAGCAGCCCCTGGCCCTGACCGCGAAGTCCTGACCGCGAGGGCCGGCACCGGGCCCTGAACGGGGCTTGCGGCCCGCCGGCCCGCCCGCGGGCGCCCGTACGGCCCCCGGCCCGTTGTCGGTGCGGCCTGGCACCATGCCCGTATGGATCTCGAACGAGCGCTCGCCGGCCTCGACGCCCACCCCTGGTCGCGGGCGTCCCACGCCTACGGCGGCGCGCAGGACCTGCCCGCCCTCCTGCGGGACTTCGCCGGGGCCGACGAGGAGGCGTCGGACGAGGCCCTGCTCGAGCTGTACGGGAGCCTGCTCCACCAGGGCACGGTCTTCACCGCCAGTGTGGAGACCGTGCCCTTCCTGGCCCGCCTCGCCGCCGCCGGCCACCGCACGGCCGACGTCCTGGCGCTGCTGGCGGACATGGCCGGGAGCACGGACGAGCACGAACTGGCCCCGGGCGCGGTGGCGGCCGCCGTGGCCGGGCAACTCCCGCTGCTGCTCCCGCTGCTCGACGCCCCCGCGGCACTGGTGCGCGGCCGCGCCGCGTGGGCGGTGTCGCTGACCCGCGCGGCCGGGCCCGTACTGCCCGCGCTCCGGGCGCGCTGGGACGTGGAGGCGGACCCGCGGGTACGCGCGGAGCTGCTGGCCGCGATGTCCCGGACGGACGCGCCGGCCGCGGCCGCCACCGCCGCCCGCGTGCTGGACCCGGCCCATCCGGCCGAGCTGCGCCTGGCAGCCGTCTTCGTCCGCCTGCACGCGGGGCTGCCCTGGACGCGGGAACAGCACGCGACCCTGCTCTCCGTCCTGCCCGCCGCCCCCCTCGTGGCCGGCCGGCGCGACCTGACGGACCGGCAGCCGCTGGCCGACGCCGTGGAGGCGCTGCTGGACCGGGGCGGGGCGGCCCACCGCGAGGCCGCTTTCGCGCTGCTCGACACCGCCCTGGGCGACGGTCGGGCCGAGGTCCGCGCCGAGGCGGTGTGGGCGGCCGACCGGGTGTGCACCCTCTCGCGCAGCGCCGCCCGGCTGGTTCCCGCCCTCGCGGCGGCGGCCGCCGACGACGGGGCCGTGCTCGCCGTGGCCCCGGTCCTGGGCCGTCTGGGCACCGCCGCCGCACCGGCGGCGCCGGCACTGGCCGGCCTCGCGGGCCGTCGCCCCGACGAGGAGGACGACGCCGCGGACCGGGTCCTGGCCGCGCTCGTACGGGTCGACCCGGCCCTGGCGGCGCCGCTCCTCGCCCGGTCCCTCGGGCGCCGTCCGCGCGCGCTCGGCGCCGCCGTCGGGGTGGTGGCCCCGCCCGTCCCCGCCTTCCCCTTCGACCGGGAGCTCCTCGGCGCCGTCCGCAGCCGGTTCGCCCGGCCGGAGTCCCTGGACGGCAAGGAGGCCTGGCAGCTGGCCACCCTGCTGTCCGGCTGGGGAGCCCGGGCCGCCGAGGCGCTCCCGGAGCTCCTGCTCGCCCTGCGCCACCACCAGCGCCAGACCGCTCCGGTCGTGGCCGCCCTCGCGGCCGCGGGCGCACCGGGCGTGCGCGCCCGGGCGGCCGAGGCGCTGCGCAAGGCCGCCGCCGAGGACGAGGCACTGGCGGTGGCGACGGCGCTCCACGAGCTCACCGGCGACGACGGGGTGCTGCTCGACCGCATCGCGCGGCAGCTCTCCGACGGGGCCCACGCGACCGCGCGCGCGGCGGAGGCCGCGGGCGGGCTCGGCCCCCGGGCGTCCTCACTGGTCCCGCTGCTGCGCGCCGCCCTGAGCGACCCCGGCGCCGCCGCGCTGCTGCCCGCCCTGGAGGCCGACACCGCGCTCGCCGAGGCCCTCTGGCGCGTCGCCGGCGACGCCGCGACGGCGGTGGCGGTCCTCGACGCGGTCCTCGCCCGTTCCCCCGGGGGCTCCTGGGGCCACTGGTCGGCGGTCCGCGCGGTCCGGGCGGCAGCGGTCCTGGGGCCTGCGGCCCGCCCCCTGACGCCCCGTCTGGAAGCGCTGCTCGGCGACTTCGAGCGGGTGCCGGCGGTGGTGCTCGCGCTCGTCGCCACCGCCCGGCCCGACACGGCGGCCCGCACCGCCCTGGCCGGGGCCGTGCTGGACGCCGTCGAGCGGGGAGCCGACCCGCTGGAGGCCTGCGATGCCCTCGGAGCCCTGGGAGCGGACGTCCTGAGCCCGGGTCAGCTGGAGCGGCTGGCCGTGCTCGCCGAGGGGGACGCGCGGGTGTTCCGTCCGGGGGTGGAGGACCGGGGCGTCCAGGACGACGAGCTCCTGCGCGGCCGGGCCCGCGCCCTGCTCGCCGCCGCCCCGTACGTCCCCGTCCCCGCCGGCTGACGCCCTGCGGGCGGCTCCCCGCCCCGCCCGGCGCAACCGCCGGCGTGCCGGCGTACGTCCGAGGGCGGGGGTGGTGTGCGTGCAGGAGGAGGGGACGCACGGGCGGTGGTCCGCCGTGGCGGCGCTGCCCGCGGCGGCCGCCGCGCTCGTGTACGCCTGGGCGCGCTGGTGCTCCGTCGGCGCCGCGCCCCCGTCGCCCACCGTCGCGGTGGCCGGCGGCGCGGTGCTCGTCCTCGGCGCCTCGCCGGCGTACGCCGTGTCCGTCCGAGGGGCCTGCGGACTCTTCGGCGCGCTGTTCCTCGCGCTGGGGCTGCTCTCGACGGCGGCGGCCACGGAGCGGACGGCCGCGCGCGCGGAGACGGCCACCTGCGTGGTCCGGGAGGTCCGCGCCGAGACGGAGGCCTCGCTCGGCGAGGGGGGCGCGGAGAAGACGGTGTACCGCCTCGCGCTGGACTGCCCCGGAGGGTATCCCGGCGAACTCAAGGACGCCCCGTCCCCCCTCTCCCGGGGCGCGGAGGTCCGCATCGCCCACGACCCCCGGCGCCGCCTGTCCCCGGTGCCGGCCGGTGCCGCGGGGCCCTGGGAACCGGCCCTGTCGGCCCTGCTCCTCCTCACATCGGCCACGGTCCTGGCCGCGCACCGCCGTCGTCCGCAGCCGTAGCCCCCGGCCTCGGCGCGCTCGGACGGCCGCGGCGGGACCGTGAAGTCGCGCCACCCGGGGCACAGTTGGGCGCCGACATCTCCCGCAACGGATTCCGAAGCAAAGAAGCCGCTTCGCCATGGATTCGTAAGTTACCTATGGGTTTTGCTAATAAAAACACGGTCGACGACTTGCGCAACCACTGAAGGCTCGGACAGTATCGGCCCCGTTCCGCCTCACCGCGCCCGGACGAGCACCGGCAACCCCGTGCCGTCCCACGCCCCGCGAGCCGCCCGATCCGAGCGGTCGCCCGTACGCGCCCCCTTCCGAGGCACAACCCCCTTTCACGCGACCCCCCGTCGCGCCCCCTCTCATTCACCTACCTCGAAGGCAAGGCAGAGATGGCACCACTGGCCTCGCGCCGACGTACCGCGGCCGCCGCCGACCGGCATCCCGTGGACGCGGTCCCCCCGTTCTCCCAGCTGTCGCTCTACGGCTTCCAGCACGTCCTGGCGTTCTACGCCGGCGCGGTCCTCGTCCCGATCATCCTGGGCAGCAGCCTCGGGCTGTCCCCCCGGGAACTCGTCTACCTGATCAACGCCGACCTGGTCACGGCCGGCCTCGCCACCATCATCCAGGCATGGGGTTTCTGGCGGATCGGCGCACGCCTCCCGCTCGTCCAGGGCGCGACCTTCACCGCAGTCTCCCCGATGATCGCCATCGGCCAGGGCGCGGGCGGCGGCACCGCCGGCCTCCTGGTGGTCTACGGCGCCGTGATCACCGGCGGCATCGCCACCTTCCTGCTGGCCCCGTTCGTCGGACGGCTCGCCAAGTACTTCCCCCCGATCGTGACCGGCACCCTCCTCACCGTCATCGGCATCGTGCTCATACCCGTGGCCCTGCAGGACGTGGGCGGCGGCTCCGACCTGATCGGCAAGCCCGGCTACGGCGCCCCGGAGCACCTCGCCTACGCCGGCGGCACCCTCCTGCTCATCCTGCTCCTGTCCCGCTTCGGCGGACCCTTCCTGCGCAGCGTCGCCGTCCTGCTCGGCCTCGTCGGCGGAACGGCCGCCGCCTGGCTGCTCGGTGACGCCGACCTCGGCGCCGTGGAGCAGGCCGACTGGATCGGCGTGAGCACCCCGTTCCACTACGGCGTACCGCAGTTCCACCTCTTCCCGATGCTCGCGATGGTGGTCGTCATGGTGATCACCATGGTCGAGACCACCGGAGACGTGTACGCCATGGGCGAGATCACCGGCCGCGAGGTGGACGGCGAGACGGTCGGCCGCGCCCTGCGCGCCGACGGCGTGGCCACCGTCCTCGGCGGCGTGTTCAACTCCTTCCCCTACGTGGCCTTCGCCGAGAACATCGGCCTCGTCCGGATCACCCGGGTGACCAGCCGGTTCGTCGTGGTCGCCGCCGGATTCCTGATGATCCTGCTGGGCCTGGTCCCCAAGGCCGGGGCCGTGGTCGCCTCCGTCCCGCACCCGGTCCTCGGCGGCGCCGCCGTCGCGATGTTCGGCATGGTCGCCACCGTCGGCATCCAGATCCTCGCCAAGGTCGACCTGCGCGAGGAGCGCAACGCCCTGATCCTCGCGCTCAGTCTGGGCGCCGCGATGCTGCCGGCCGTCGTGGGACCGTTCTTCGCGCACATGCCCGTGGAGGTGCGGGCCGTCCTGGGCAGCGGGATCACCCTCGGCAGCCTCACCGCCGTCCTGCTGAACCTGTTCTTCCACACCCCGGCCGGCCGCACGGCACGGGAGGAGATCGACTGGGACGCCTTCGCCGACGCGCAGCCGTCGAGGTGATCCCCCCGTGCCCACACCCCCGTTCTCCCCCGCCGAGGCCCGGGCCGCACGCCTGCGCCTGGGCATGACGCCCGGCCATGTGGTCGCCGCCATGGCCCAGTTGGGCGTGGAGCGGCCGACGGAAGCGGTCCACGCCTGGGAAGCCGGGGCGGTCCCCCCGACCGAACCCGAACTCCTCGCCCTGGCCGACGCCCTGTGGTGCCCGGTCGCGGTCCTCATGGCCGTACGGCCCGCCACCCTGCGGGAGCACCGCCTGGCACGCGGGTTCACCGCCGAGCGCCTGGCCCTGCGCATCGGCATGGACCCGTACGCCTACGCCGCCGCCGAGGCCGAACGCCGCTGGCCCGGCACCGACCGCCAGACCCTGCTCCTGGCGGACGCCCTCGGCCTGGGCACCGAGGACCTGCTGGACCTCCTCGGCCGGGACGCCGCACTCGTCGGCCTGCTGCGCCAGGCCGTCGAGGGGCGCTGGAAGGCCCACGTCGCCGCACTGGCCGACCTGGCCCGGGCCGACGAGCGGGCCGTGGCGGACGCCCTGCGCACGCTGCACCGGGAGTACGCCCGGTTCGACGAGCGCTACATGGGCCACCTCGTCGCCCGCAACGACGACGCCCGGCTGAGGGAGATCGCCGCCGACCGGGCGGCCTGGCTCCGGGCCCTGCCGGACCGCTTCCGCTCCCTCGTCGGCCACGGCCCGGCGGGACGCCGCCCCTGACCGCGCACCACCGCCCCGGCCGCGGCCACCCGACCGGGCTCTCCGCGGCGGCTCACCACCGCCCGCCCCGCCCGCTCCCGGGGCGTACCCGTCCGGCACCCCGTCCGCCGGCCCCGTGCGGGTCCGGGCCGGCGGACGGGCGCGGGCGGTCAGCCCGCCCGTACGCGCTCCAGCGCCGCGATGCCGAGCTCCAGGGCCTCGGCGGGACCGGCCGTGCACTGCTGGAGGTCGATGAAGGCGCTGTCCGCGCCGGAGGCCCGTACCCCGTCGAGCACCGAGGCGATGGCGTCGGCGCCGGTGCCGGGGCGGACGTTGTGCCGGATGTGCCGGGTCAGCGCCCCGGGATCCCGGCCGGCCCCCTCGGCGGCCCGCCGTGCCACGTCCCACAGCGCCGCCTCCGCGTCCGGCGGCAGCAGCACCCCGGCCCAGCCGTCGGCGCGGCGGCCCACCCGGCGCATCGCGGCGGGGGAGAGGCCGCCGAGCAGCACGGGCGGCCCGCCGGGCCGGGCCGGGCGCAGGCCGACGTACGACGCGGGGATCGACCAGTGCGGGCCCTCGTGGCCGAACACCTCCTGCGTCCAGTAGCCGTGCAGGACGTCGAGGGCCTCCTCCAGCAGGGCGCCGCGCCGCGCGAAGTCGGCGTTGACGGCGGTGTACTCGTCGCGCAGCCAGCCCAGGCCCAGCCCGGCGACCAGCCGGCCCGCGCTGAGCGCGTCGAGGGTGGTGAGGGTGCGGGCCAGCAGCAGCGGCGGGTACCAGGGGGCGTTGAGGGTGCTGGTGGCGAGCCGGGCCCGGGTGGTCGCCCCGGCCGCGGCGGTCAGCACGGTCAACGGGTCCAGGAAGGTGCGGAACCCGGCCGGGTACGGGTCCTGCGCCGTGCGGCCGGGGTAGAGGTCGCCGGGCGAGACCGGTGCGAGGGACCGGTCGCCCACCCACAGCCAGCCGAAGCCGGCCTCCTCGGCCTGCCGGGCGAACGGCACGATCCACTCGGGTCGGGCGTGGTCCCCGTACTGGGGCAGCGCTATTCCGATGTCCATCGGGCCAGTGTCGGCCGGGCGCGGCGCCGCGCCGAGGGTTTGCGGCCGCCCGGCGTGGCACCCGCCCGGGCTCCGGCAGCGGTCATCCGCGCGGCCCGTACATGATCACCGCCACCCCGACGAGGCAGATGAGCGCCCCGACGACGTCCGCCCGGTCGGGCCGGTACCCGTCGAGGACCATGCCCCAGGCGAGCGACCCGGCCACGAACACCCCGCCGTAGGCCGCCAGGATCCGGCCGAAGTCCGCGTCCTCCTGGAGGGTCGCGACGAACCCGTACACGCCGAGGGCGATGACCCCGGCGCCGATCCACGCCCACCCCCGGTGCTCCCGCACCCCCTGCCAGACCAGCCAGGCGCCGCCGATCTCGAAGAGGGCGGCGGCGAGGAACAGGGCGACCGAACGGACGACGAGCACGAGGACCACTTTCCGGAGGGGGAGGAACCCGAAACCAACAGCGGGCGCCCGACCGCCCGCACCTATATCCTCCCTGCTCATGACCGTGCTGCGAGGTGCCCGCGTCGTCCTGCGTCCCACCCTCACCGAGGACGTCCCCGCCCTGGCCGCCATCCGGGCCACTCCGGAGGTCCGCGCCCGGTGGCGGGGCGAGGACGACCTGGAGGCGGAGATCGCCGGAGATCTGGAGGACCCGGGCACGGTCTGCCTCACCATCAGTCACCGGGAGCGGATCGTCGGCATGATCCAGTGGTACGCCGAGGAGGAGCCGGACTACCGGCACGCCGGCATCGACCTCTTCCTCGACCCCGTCGTGCACGGCATCGGTCTGGGCACCGACGCCGTACGCACCCTCGCCCGCCACCTCGTCGACGACCGCGGCTTCCACCGCCTCGTCATCGACCCGGCGGCCGACAACGCCGCGGCGATCCGCTGCTACGAGAAGGTCGGCTTCCGGCCGGTCGGCATCATGCGCCAGTACGAGCGCGGCCCGGACGGCACCTGGCACGACGGCCTCCTGATGGACCTCCTGGCCGCCGAACTCAGGCGCTGACCGCGTCCGCACGGCGGCCCGCCGGGCGGGCCCCCGGCCGGAGTTGACCCTCCCCCTGCGTCAGGCTTCAGGCTGAAGCCGACGAAAGGGCAGGCGGATGAGTTACTCGGTGGGTCAGGTCGCGGCGTTCGCCGGGGTGACGGTGCGCACGCTGCACCACTACGACAAGGCCGGGCTGCTCTCTCCCGGCAGCCGCAGCCACGCCGGCTACCGGCTCTACGGCGACGCGGACCTGGCGCGCCTCCAGCAGATCCTCTTCTACCGCGAGCTCGGCTTCACCCTCGACGAGACGGCCGCGATCCTGGAGGACCCGCAGGCGAACGCCCTGGAGCACCTCCAGGCCCGCCAGCGGCGGCTGGGCGAGGAGATCGCCAGGCTCCAGCGGCTCTCCGAGGTGGCCGAGCGGGCCATCGAGGTCCAGCGGACGGGGGTGGCGATGACCCCGCAGGAGCGCTTCGAGGTGTTCGGGGAGATCGCCTTCGACCTCAGCTACGCCACCGAGGCGGAGCTGAAGTGGACCGGCTCGGAGGGCCGCCGCGAGGCGATGGCGCGCGCCGCCGCCCACACCAAGGAGGACTGGCGCCGGCTCATGCGCGAGGCCACCGCCTGGCGCGCCGAGCTCCTCACCGCCTTCGACGAGGGGGAGCCCGCCGACGGGGAGCGCGCCGGTGACCTCGCCGAGGAACACCGCCTGCACGTCTCGCGGTGGTTCACCTCCTGCCCGCCCGACATGCACCGGCGCATCGCGGACGACTTCGTCGCCGACCCCCGCGCCTTCGCCCTCGTCGTACCGCCCTCGCAGCAGCGTCCGGGCCTGGCCTCCTACCTCCGCGAGGCCGTCCACGCCAACGCCGCCCGTCGCGCGCCCGCCCGTACCGACCCGGAAGAGAACCGATGAAGATACTGATCGCCGCCGCCGGATCGCGCGGCGACGTCGACCCCTACACCGGCCTGGGCGCCGCACTGCGCGGCGCCGGCCACGAGGTCGCCCTGGCCACCACCGACGCCTTCGCCCCCCTGGTACGCGCCGCGGGCCTGGAGTTCCGCGCCCTCCCCGGCGACACCCGGCCGCGCGGCGACGTCACCGACCGGCGCGGGCTGATGCGCACCGCCGCCGCCTTCCTCACCGAACTCGGCCGGGGCTTCGCCGACGCCGTGGACGGGGGCGCGGACCTGCTCCTGCTGTCCACCACCACGGCCCCGCTCGGCTGGCACCTCGCCGAGGCCACCGGCACGCCCGCCCTCGGCGTCTACCTCCAGCCCACCGCGCCCACCGGCGACTTCCCGCCCGTCGTCACCGGTGCACGCTCACTGGGCCGCCCCGGCAACCGCGCGGCCGGCCGGTTCGCCCTGCGCATGGCCGACCGGATCGCCGAACAGGGCGTCGCCCGGCTGCGCGAGCGGCTCGCGCTGCCGCCGCTCGCGGCCTCCGCCATGCGCCGGAGGCAGGAGCGGGCGCGCTGGCCCGTCCTGCACGGCTACAGCACGGCCCTGGCGCCGGCCCCGTCCGACTGGCGGCCGGGCCTGGAGGTGGTGGGCAACTGGTGGCCCCACGTCGGCGCGGACGCACGGCTCCCCGAGGCCCTGGAGGACTTCCTCGGCGCGGGCCCCCGGCCCGTCCTCGTCGGCTTCGGCAGCATGGCCTCCGGCGAGGGCGAGCGGCTCGGCGAGCTCGCCGTACGGGCCCTGCGCCGCGCCGGGCTGCGCGGCATCCTCCAGAGCGGCAGCGCCGGGCTCACGGCCGCGGACGGCCCGGACGTCCTGACCGTCGGGGACGTCCCGCACGCCCTCCTCCTGCCGCGGACGGCCGCGGTCGTCCACCACGCGGGGGCCGGCACCACGGCGGCCGCACTGCGCGCCGGCGTCCCCGCGGTGCCGGTCCCCGTCACGGCGGACCAGCCGTTCTGGGCGCGCCGCCTCGCCGCGACCGGCGCCGCCACCGCCCCGATCCCCTTCGCGTCCCTCACCGCCGGGCTGCTCGCCGACGCCCTGCGCCGGGCGGTGGAGCAGCCGGAGTACGCCCGGGCCGCCCGGACGGCCGCGGCGCACCTGCGGACCGAGGACGGAGCGGGACGCGTCCTGGAAGCCGTCGAGCGGCTCGCCCACGGGTGATGCCCACGGGTGATGCCCACGGGTGATGCCCACGGGCGATGAGGAGCGCGGGGAACCGCAAGCGGTGGATCGGAGCCTCGAAAACGTGTCGCCGAGCCCCGCCCCGGCCGCCTCGTGGAACGGTCTTCCCATGACTGAAGGATCGGCACCCCACATCTCCCCGGCGCGCATCACCGTCCTCGGAGTCCAGCCCGGCGAACCGCCCTTCCGCCTCGTCCAGTTCGACGGAGAGATCGTCGGCAGGGCGGCGTCGATGACGGACGTGCTGCTGATCGCCGCCGAGGTGGGCATCACCATCCACGACCTCGACGACCTGGACGAGGTCCGGTGGGTCGGCGGCGGGAAGTTCCACTGGACCGTGCCCTGAGGGCCCCGCGCCCCTGAACCCCTCCACCGGTCCGGCCTCCGATTGACATTGTTGCACGGTGAGTGCAAGCGTAATGGCTGCACGGCAAGTGCAATGAATGGTGATCGACTCCGGCGCGGCCCTCCCGCGCCGGACGGAAGGGGAGGACCGGATGTTCCTCGCACTGGGGCGCTGGTGTGCCCATCGGCCGAAACGGGTGCTCGCGGCGTGGCTCCTGCTGCTCCTGGCGCTCGGCGGCGCCGTCCTGGCCTACGGGCGGGTCACCAGCGAGGCGGTGAGGATCCCCGGCAGTGACAGCCAGGCCGCCCTGGACACCGCCGCCCGGGCCTTCCCGGGGCCCGCCTCGGGCAACCAGCCGCTCGTCCTGCACACCGCGGCCGACGGTCCGCTCCTCACCGGGGAGACCGCCAGGGCCGCCGTGGAGCGCAGCGCCCGGGCGGTGGCCGACGTGCCGCACGTCGTGAGCGTCGTCTCGCCCTACGACCGCCCGGGCGGCCCGGCGGTCGCCGCGGACGGGCACACGGCCTACCTCTCCGTCGGGCTGGACGTCACCGGCCGGGACGTCACACCGGACCTCACCGACCGGATCGTCGACGCCGCGGCCCCGGCCCGCGCCGCCGGCGTCGAGGTCACCCCGGGCGGAGACCTGGCCGCCGCCGTGGACCGGCCAGACACCGGCCACAGCGAGCTCATAGGCCTGGCGGCCGCCGCGGTGGTGCTCCTCCTCGGCTTCCGCAAGGCGGCCGCCGCCGGTCTCCCCCTGGCCATCGGCATCGCCGGGCTGGCCGTGTCCCTGGCCGCCGTCGGCCTGGCCGGACACCTCATGGACATGCCCTCCTCCGGCACCACCATCGCCGCCATGATCGGCCTGGGCGTCGGCATCGACTACACCCTCTTCAGCCTCACCCGCTTCCGCGAACTGCGCGGCCGCGGCACCGCCGCGGCGGAGGCGGCGGCCCTCGCCACGGCCACCGCCGGCAAGGCCGCCGCCTTCGCCGGCTGCGCGGTGATCGCGGCGCTGGCCGGGCTCGCCCTCGGCGGGCTGCCGCTGCTGCAGGCCCTCGCGCTGGCCCCGGCGGTGGCGGTGCTGGTCGCCGTCGCGGCCACCCTCACCCTGCTGCCCGCCCTGCTGAGCCTGCTGGGCCGGTTCCTCGGCTCCGCCCCGCCGGCCGCCGACCCCGCGGGCTCCGGCCGGCCCACGGGCGGCTGGCAGCGGCTGGCCGAACGGGTCGCCGCCCGGCCCTGGCGCCACCTGCTCGCCGGCCTCGCCCTGCTCCTCGTGCTCGCCGCCCCGGCCGCCGGCCTCGCCTTCGGCCAGCTCGACGCCGGGGACAAACCGGCCGGCTCCGCCAGCCGCACCGCCTACGAGCGCCTCTCGGCCGCGTTCGGACCGGGCGTCAACGGTCCCCTCCAGGTGACGGACACCCTCCCCACCGCCCCCGCCGGACCCCAGGACCCCCGCATCACGAAGGTCTCGACGGCCCTGGCCCACACCCCGGGCGTGGCATCCGTGGGCCCGGCGCAGATCTCCGCGGACGCCCGTACCGTGCGCTGGCAGGTCACGCCCACGACCGCCCCCGGGGACCCGGACACGGCGCGGCTCGTCGACACCATGCGCGCACGGGTGCTGCCCGGCGCCACCGCCGACGGCGCGGGCACCGCGCACGTGGGCGGCGCCCCGGCGGCGGTCGCCGACCTCAACGACCGCCTCGCGGACCGGCTGCCCGCCGTGATCGGCGTGGTCGTGGCCGTGGCCGGGCTGCTCCTCCTGGCGGCCTTCCGCTCCCCCCTCCTCGCCCTCAAGGCGGCCGTGCTCAACCTCCTGTCGGTGGCAGCCGCGTACGGGGTCCTCACCGCGGTGTTCCAGTGGGGCTGGGGCGCGCGGGCCATCGGGCTGGAGGGGGCCGTGCCCGTGCCCGGATACGTCCCGCTGCTGATGTTCGCCGTGCTGTTCGGCCTCTCCATGGACTACGAGGTCTTCCTGCTCACCGCCGTCCGCGAGCGGTACCTCGAAACCGGCGACGGCCGCCGGGCCGTGGTCCTCGGACTGGCCTCCACCGGCGGCATCATCACCTCCGCCGCACTGATCATGGTGAGCGTCTTCCTCGCCTACCTCCTGTCGGACGACCCCGTGGTGAAGATGTTCGGCACGGGCCTGGCCGCGGCCGTGGCCCTGGACGTCACCGTCGTGCGCGGGCTGCTCGTCCCCACCACGATGACCCTGCTCGGGGACCGCGGCTGGTGGCTGCCGCGGTGGCTGGACCGGATCCTGCCCGACCTGGACATCGAGGGCGCCGCCCACACCCGTCCGGCGGCGGACGCGGGGCCGGCGGTGGACGCGGGGCCGGCGGTGGACGCGGGGCCGGCGGGCGACGCGGGGCCGAAAGCCGACGCGGGGCCGGCGGCCGCCGGGGAGCGGCCGGACACCGGGGAGGCCGACCCCGCTGTCCCGCACCCCGCCCGGCCCGCCCTCCCCACCCCGTGAGGCATCCGGGGACCTTCTCCGAAGAGGCCCCGACGTGGCCCCCGATGAGCCCCTGAGAAGCCCCGCGAAGAGACCCCGAGAAGCCCCGCGAAGAGACCCCGATGAGGATCCGCATGCCCTTCCCGCGCGCCCTCCGGCGCCCCCGCACGGCCCTCGCCGCGGCCGCCGCCGTCCTGCTGCTCGGCCTGCCCGTCGCCGACGCCACCGCCCGCGGGCTGACCGAGAGCCGGCTCGCGGACCGGATCGCCCGGCGGCAGCCGGGCCTGACGGCGCGGCCCGAGGTCACCGTCGGGGGACTGCCCTTCCTCCTCCACGCCGCCCGCGACAGCTACCCCGAGGTCCGGGTGCGCGCCGACACGACCACCGGCCGCGGCCGCCCCGTCACGGCCGACGTCACCCTCGACGACGTCACCCCGCAGGGCGCGGGCGGGGGATACCGGGCGTCCTCGGCCTCGGCCCGGTTCACCGCCCCCTACGCCTCCCTCGGCGACGGCGCGGACGGGACCACGAGCCTCTCCGACGCCGGCGGGGGCCGGCTGCTCGTCCGGCGCAGCGTCCTGGGCGCCCCGTTCACCCTCACGGCGGACGTCCGGCTCGACGGCGCGGTCCTGTCCCTGCACGCGGAGTCCGCCTCCCTGGCCGGACGGCCCCTGGACCCGGACAGCCCGCTGATCACCCAGGCGCTCGCCCGCCAGACCCGCACCCTGCCCGCCCTGCCCCTCGGCCTGCGGCCCACGGGCGTCTCGGTCGGGGCGACCGGGGTGACGGTCACCGCCCGGGCCGGGGAGGTCGCCCTGGGCTGACGGCCGGCGGACCGGCCGTCAGGCCGGCGGGTGGTCCGCCGCGACCAGCAGGTTCAGCACGGTGGCCTCCATCGCCGCGCGCGCCTCCTGCGGGCTCTTCCCGCCGGAGCGCCAGTGGTGCCAGGCCCCCCAGGTGGTCACCGCGTCCAGGCCGTCCAGCAGGGCGGCCGCCCGGTCCCCGTCGAGAAGGGCGAGCTCCTCCGCGAAGATCTCCGCGACACGGCGCCGGGCGTCCGCGAACGCCTCGTCCGTGACCTGCACGACGCGCGGAGAAGGGTGCTCGATCCGCATCAGCGTCAGCCGGGCCGGGGTGATCCACTCCAGGATGCGGGCGCGCTGCTCGGCCAGCGCCGCCACCCGCACGTCCCGCGGGCCGGTCACGGGCAGCGGCCGGATCTGCTCGGCCAGCTGCTCCAGGCGCCGGGTGATGGCGAGGTCGACGAGCTCGGACATGTCGGCGAAGTGGTGGAACACCAGCCGGCGCGAGACCCCGGCCCGTTCGGCCACGCGTTCCGCGGGGAACTCCACGGCCCCCTCGTCGAGGAGTCCGAGCAAGGCGTCCGCGATCTTCTCCCGGGTGCGCCGTCCCCGCTCCGTCCGGCCGTCCGCCACCGCTCGCCCGCCCTCCGCCGCCCGTCCATCCGCTCCGACAGCAGCATCTTCGCACCCGGAGGCCCTCACCAGGTCACGTGCAGGGCCTCCGGCGAGCGGTGGATGAGCGTGGGGCGCATCCGCGGGGCGGGCCGGGTCCCGTCGAGCCGCAGGCCCGGCAGCGCCCTGGTGAACAGCTCCAGGGTGAGCCGGAGCTGGCCGCGGGCCAGGTGCGCGCCCGGGCAGGCGTGGGGCCCGTGCCCGAAGGCGAGGTGGGGCGGGCCCGCGGGCCGGCGGATGTCGAAGACGCCGGGGTCCTCGTACCGCCGCCCGTCGCGGTTGGCCGAGGCGTACGCCACGAGCAGGGCGGCGCCGGCCGGCAGCTCCGTCCCGGCGAGCTCCACCGGCCGGGTCGTGACCCGGCGGAAGGCCTGGATCGCGGTGTCGAACCGCAGGCCCTCCTCCACCGCCGCCGGGACGAGCGCCGGATCGGAGCACAGCAGTTCCCACTGCCGGCGGTCGGAGAGCAGGTGCAGCAGGGTGGTGGCGATGAGGGCGCCGGTGGTCAGGAAACCGGCGATCAGCAGGTTCTGCAGGTGGGCCACCAGCTCGTGACGCTCTTCGAGGCCCAGCCCGGCGCCCGGCGGGGCGGCGGCGGAGGCCAGGTCCGAGCACAGGTCCTCACGGGGCCGCGCCCTGCGCTCGCGGACGTACCCGTCCAGCAGCTGCTGCAGGGCGACGACGTCCTCGGCGGCGGCCACCTGCTCCTGGGGCGCCAGCGGGCGGAACAGCAGCTCCTCGGCCCGGTAGCCGCCGTGCACGGCGGCCGGCACGTCCGCCGGGTCCAGCCCGATCAGCCGCCCCACCACCAGCCCGGGCAGCTTCCGCGCGTACGCCTCCACCAGCTCGGCGGAACCGGCCCCGGCGAGCTCGGCCACCAGCTCCCGGGCACAATCCCGCGCGTACGGCAGCAGCGCCGCCGAGCGCGCGGAGGACAGCGCCCGGTTGAGCGGGGCGCGGTGGCGGCGGTGGGCGGCCCCGTCGCAGGAGACGACGGTCGGCCGCGGCCCGAACCCGCGCGCCAGCACCCCGAGCGCCGCCTCCGACACCGCCACGTCGGGCAGCAGCGCGTTGGCGGACGAGAAGTCCCCGTCCCGACGCAGCACTTCCCGGACGTCCTCGTCCCGCGCCACCAGCCAGGCGCCGACCTCGGGCACGAACTCCAGCCCCCCGGCCCGCCGCGCCCGCTCGTACAGCGGATACGGGTCCCGGTACAGCCCGTCCCGCCGCTCCTGCTCCGTCCCAGCCCCCACAAGCCCCTCCACCCGCACGCCACCGTCCGCGCCCCCGCCCGCCGCGCCATCCTGCCCACTCCCCGCCCCACCCGGAAGACCGGCCGCCGCCGGCCCGTGTTTGGGGACGGTGGCAGTGGCAAGGCGCCTGGCATGGTGCGGATCGGGTACACGATGATGACCGAACAGGCCGGTCCCCGGGAGCTCGTCGGGGACCTGGTGGGGGCGGAGCGGGCCGGGTTCGACTTCTCCGTCGTCTCGGACCACTACTTCCCCTGGCTGGACTCCCAGGGCCACGCGCCCTATGCCTGGAGCGTCCTCGGCGCCGCCGCGCAGGCCACCGACCGGATCCCGCTCATGACCTACGTGACCTGCCCGACCTTCCGCTACCACCCGGCGGTGGTCGCGCAGAAGGCCGCCACGATGCAGCTCCTGTCCGGCGGGCGCTTCCGGCTGGGCCTGGGGTCCGGCGAGAACCTCAACGAGCACGTCGTCGGAGCGGGCTGGCCCTCCGCCCACGTCCGCCTGGAGATGCTGGAGGAGGCCGTCGGCATCATCCGCTCGCTCCTCGCCGGGGGATGCGTCAGCCATCACGGCGCCCACTTCGACGTCGAGAACGCCACGCTGTGGGACCTCCCCGACGTACCGCCCCCGATCGGCATGGCCGCCTCGGGGCCCCGCTCGTGCGAAATCGCAGGCCGCTACGGCGACCTCCTCGTCGCCGTGGAACCCGACCGCGCCCTCGTGACGTCCTTCGTGGCGAACGGCGGCGCCGGCAAGCCCTGCGTCGGACAGCTCCCCGTCAGCTACGACACCGACCGCGACGCGGCCGTGGCACGCGCCCACGACCAGTTCCGCTGGGCCGTCGGCGGCTGGGAGCTCAACGCGGAGCTTCCCGGCCCGGCCGGCTTCGCGGCCGCCACCCGCCACACCCGTCCCGAGGACCTCACCGACACCATTCCCTGCGGTGACGACGTCGATGCCGTCGTCGACGCGGTACGCGGCTACGCGGACGCGGGGTTCACGGAGGTGGCCCTCGTCCAGATCGGCGGGGACCGGCAGACGCCGTTCCTGGACTGGGCCGGGTCCACGCTGCTGCCCGCCCTGCGCGAACTCTGAGACCGCGGGGCCCTGGAGGCCCTGGAGGTCACCCGGCGGGTCCCGCGTGCGGGGTCAGCCGGTACACGGCGAAGGGCCGCCCGATGACCGGCAGCGCGACGTTGCGGACCGGGATGCCGCCCGCCGTCCTGCCGTGCTCGGTCCCCAGATGGGCGTGCCCGTGCACCGCGAGGTCGGCGCCCTCGGCGTCCATGGCCTCCGCCAGCAGGGAGCTGCCGAGGAAGGGGAAGAGCTCCGCCGGCTCGCCCGCGAGGGTGTCCGGAACAGGCGCGTAGTGCGTCAGCGCGACGCACAGCCCGCTCCCCGACGCACGCAGGTCGCGCAGCGCCCGGCCCAGGCCCTCCGCGCAGGTACGGCTGTACCGGATGAACGCCTTCATCTGCTCCTCGCCGAACTCGCTCCCGCCGCGCCCGGCGAAGCCCCCGCCGAAGCCCTTGGTCCCGGCCACCCCGACCGTGGTCCCGCCCAGGTCCAGCCGGACGCCCTCGCCCTCCAGGACCCGTGCGCCGGCCGTGCGGAGCTCCTCGGCGACGGCCGCCTCCTCGCCGCTCTCGTAGTCGTGGTTGCCGAGCACCGCGACCACCGGCACCGGCAGTCCCGCCACCTCCCGCGCCACCACGCGCGCCTCCCGGCGGGTGCCCCGCCGGGTCAGGTCGCCCGCGAGCAGCAGGAGGTCGGCGCACGCCCCGAGGGTGTCGAAGGCGGGCCGCAGCAGTCCGCCGCCGTCCGGCCCGAGGTGGATGTCCCCGACGGCCGCGACGCGGGTCACGGGGTGTCCTGCGCCCGGTCCGGGCGGGCGATGACGCGGAGCCTGTCGAGCAGGTACAGGAAGGCGTCGGCCAGCGGGGAGTCGCGGTGGTCGCGGTCGAGGCGCTCCCAGTCGATCTGCTCGCGCAGCATGCGCCCCATCGGCAGCAGGTCGCCGAAGTCGCAGTAGTGCTCGCACAGCGCGGCGAGGCGGCTGTCCATGAGGTCGGTGGGGGACAGGACCGGCATCCACACCGAGTCCACCGCCCTGACGGTCGCCCGCTGCAGCAGCGCGGTGCTCACCGGGCGGCGGGCCAGCTCGAAGATCAGGTCGATCTCCTCACCGCCGGAGCGCCCCTTGACCAGCCAGTCCTCGGGGGCCCGGCGCATGGCGATGCCGCCCTCCTCCAGCGCCTTGACCGCTTCGCGGGCGTCCTCGGGGCGGACGCAGAAGTCGGTGTCGTGCTGGAAGGTGGCGGGGAGGCCGTGGGCGAAGGCGGCGACGCTGCCCGCGAGGGCGAAAGGGACGGGCGGAACGCTTGAGGAGCGTCGCCACCCGTTTGGTGGTTTCCAGGATCGCCTGGGTGTGGTCCTGGGGCAGCAGCTGCCCGTCCGGCCCGGCCGGGCCCCCCGGCGGCGCGGGGTCGCCGGGGAGACGGGGGGCGAGGGTCTCGCGGAGCGCGCCGTGCCCCGGATGCGGCCGGTCAGTAGTAATGCTTCCGCCCTCCCACCGCGTGCCCGACGGCGCCCAGCAGCCACAGCACGAGGCCGATGACCACGAGGATCACGCCGATGGTCCACAGGATCGAGATTCCGGTCAAGAAGCCGATGATCAGCAGAATGACGCCCAGGATAATCATGAGTACCTCCTGGTCCCTCTCGGACGGGGGGACGCACTGCGTCTACCACGGTCGCGCGAGTTCATGCATGCGGCTCGGCAGCGGCGGATCCGGGGAGCATGCGGCCGCGCATTCCGGGTAGCCGCCAGGCATCGCGTACCCCAGCCGGGAGGCCGACATGGGCAAGACGAAGGGCAAGGCAGAGCAGCTCAAGGGCAGGACGAAGGAAGAGATCGGCTCGATGGCCGATGACAAGGGCATGGAGGTGAAGGGCGGGGCGGAGAAGGCCGAGGGCCGCATGGAGGAGTCCAGGGCGGACGCGGCGGCCCGGATGAGGAAGATCCACGAAGCGAACCGGTGACCGACCCCCGCGCGGCGGCCAGCGCGCGCAACCTGTACGGCTGGGCGGAGGCGTCGAAGTACGCCAGCCCGTTCGTGCAGGACGCCGACAAGCGCTCGGCG
>NZ_JBFBDP010000032.1:0-93487 GCF_040701585.1 Streptomyces sp. NPDC093801
CGCACCGCCGGGGCCCCCCCCCCCCGGGGGCGGCCCCCCCCCCGCCCGGCCGCCGGGCGGCCCCCGCCCGACTTTTGTCCGCGGACAAAAGTCGGGCTCTCGCTGCCCTCGGCCGGGGAGACGGGGCATGACCGGGCGCCCCGCGCCGCGCGTGCGGCGGCCTCCGGCTCAGGCCGTGGTGCGGGTCACCGGGATCCACAGCTGGGCGTCGGAGTGGGCCGGCTCGTCCTGGGAGGCGCGGGTGCGCAGGATCTCCGGGCCCGGGCGGTACTCGTACGGGTTGGAGGGGATCCACTGGGCGGCGACGTCGCCCCACATCTGCTGCAGTGCCTGCGGGAACGGGCCCGTGTTCTCGAAGACGGCCCAGGTGCCCGCCGGGCACTCCAGCACGTCGAGGTCCCCGGGGAGCTCGGTCCCGGCCGCGGTGACCACGGCGTGGTAGTAGTCGAGGTCGCTGCCCTCCTCGAAGCCGTCCGACAGTCGCACCGTCGCCGACACCACCCCCTCCGGGTGCTGGTCCGAGAGGCCGGCGATCCGCAGCATCGTCTCCGCCGGGATGCTCTGGATGTGCTCGGCGATGTGCGGGTTGACCCCCTGGTAGATCAGCGGGACGCGGGCCTTCTTGCCGACGACCCGAAAGGCTTCCTTCTCCACGATGCGGTACCGCATGGTGCTGTTCCCTTCGACGGTGAGGCGGAAGGAGAGCCGGGGCTGCGCGTTCAGAGCCGCGCCGGTACGCCGGGCCTCGCCCGGGCCGATGCCGTGCACGGCGCGGAACGCCCGGGCGAAGGCCTCGCCCGAGGTGTAGCCGTAGCGGATCGCGATCTCCAGCAGCGTCGGTTCCCCGGCCAGGACCGCGGCCGCGGCGACGGTGAGCCGCCGCCGTCGGACGTACTCCGACAGCGGCATCCCGGCCAGTGAGGAGAACAGCCGCCGGAAGTGGTACTCCGACGTGACCGTGATCCGTGCCAGGTCCGACACCTCGATGCGCTGGTCGAGATGCGCCTCGATGTGTTCCATGGCCTGGTTCAGCCGATCCAGCAACTCCGGTCTCCTTCCCTTTCGATCACCCACGTTAGGAAGGACCAAGCCTGCCGCACCCGACATCCTGTGCCCGCTCCGGTCGGGTACGGAGGGCCCTCCCTGCCAGAGTCGCTCGGATCGAGCGGCCTGACCGGTGCGGAGCGGTCGCCGGGGATCAGTTGCTGCCGGGGGCCGGATCCTGACCGACGAGGTAGATCCGTTCGCGGAGCTGCGTCTCCGCCCAGTCCAGGTCGACGCGCAGGTCGAGCCAGACCCGGTCCTTGCGCCCACGGGGCTGGTCCAAGCTGACGGCGGCCCAGGTGAACACGCCCTGGAGGACCTCGCGTGCGTGTCCGGGGCTGGTCACGGACAGCGCGAAGCGGAGGGCGATGCCGGCCCGGGTGACGGTCACGCGCTGTGGATCCTCAGGATCCCGGCGGCCGCCTGTGAAGTAGCGGGGGTCGTCGAGAACCTTGATCCACTCCAGGACCGCTCCGGGGACCTGCCCGTCCAGGATCCTCGCGATGGAGTCTCGTACGGCGACGTCCGGCCGTTCGGCGAGCCAGCCCAGCCAGTGCTGGGAATCCGTGAGCTTGGCGAAGTCGTCCTTCGGCGGGCCGTAATTCGGATTCTCGACGAACTCGCCGGTCAGCTTTCCGTCCTCGCCGACCACCCAGACCCCCTGCACGGCCTCCCCCGGAACATAGCCGTTGGGGTCACCGATGAACTCAGGGTCGATCACGGCGACCGATCCGCCCGGGTTTTCAGCCGCCTGCGCGACGAGCTCCGGCGGAGGCGACTCCAGGATGCGACGCCGCTCGGCTGATATGTCCCCCATGTGTCCAACCCTTCCCCTGGTCCGTCCGAGGAGATCGACACCTCCCCGTCCCGTGCATGTTTCCATGCGCGCCGTCGGATACGGGAACGGCCCGACTTTTGTCCGCGGACAAAAGTCGGGCCGTTCCCGTCAGAGCCTGGTGGCCGGGGCCGGTCAGCGGTTGGCGGACCGGCCGTTGCTGTCGATCAGGAGCATGGTCAGCTCCGCACGCTGCTTCGGCGGCATGTTCTGGCGGATCGCCTCGAAGACCGCCTGGGGGTCGGCCCAGGACACCGGGCCCGCTTCCGGGCTCGTCGCCTGCTCCGGGATGGCCGTCTCCGGCTCGTAGGCGGGAGTCGGCTGGGTGACGGGCGCCGGCTGGGTGACGGGAGCCGGCTGGGTCGGCTGAGTAGCCGGAGCCGGCTCGGGTGCGGAAGGCGGGACCGGTGCGGGCGCCGGCTCGGGCTGAGCCGCCGCGGTCGCGGCAGCCTCCTGGGGGAGGGGGGCCGGGGGCGTGCTCTCGACCGGCTCGGCGATCGGGGTCAGTCCCTCCGGGGTTGCCACCGGGGCTGCTTCCGCCTCCCGACTTTTGTCCGCGGACAAAAGTCGGGGCTGAGGCTCGGCCTGCTCCGGTGTCTGCTCCTGAACCGCAGCAGCAGTACGCGGTTCGGCCTCGACCGGAACCGGGGCGGGCAGGGGAGCCGGCACCGGGGCGGGCTCACGCGCTTCGCGCAGGAGCTCCCGCTGGGCCGCCTTGGCCTGGGCCTCCTGCGCCTTGTTCTCCTGGAGGAGGTCCAGCAGCGCGGCCGCGTCCGCCCCCGGCCGGTCCTTCGCCGCGCGCGCCAGGAGGCGTCCGTCGCGCTCCGGCATGTCGCCGGAGCTCAGCATCCTCTGGATCTCCTCCGGGAGTTCCAGCAGCACCAGCTGGTTGGTCACCCAGGACGGCGACTTGCCCAGCCGCTCCGCCGCACGCGACTTCGCCCCGTGCTCCCGGCCCTGCTCCGCGCAGGTGTCGACGAGCTGCTGCACGCCCCGGGCGCGCTCGATCACGTCGAAGTCCTCGCGTTCGAGGTTCTCCGCGAGCAGGTGGTCGATGAAGTCCGTCCGGGAGGCCGCCAGGTCGTCGCGGACGACGAAGTCCAGCGACTCCAGCCCCACGTGCAGGGCGCTGCGGAAGCGCCGCTCACCGTTGATGAGGATGTACGCGGACGTGCCGATCCGGCCCTCGTGGTCGGGCCAGAGGGAGAGGTACGCGCCGCGGGTGACGGCGATGCAGGCCGACAGCTGGGCCTGGCGCAGCTCCTCGCCGAAGCGGGTCTTCTCCTCGTCCGTGCCGAAGTTCCGGCGCGGGTTGAGGGGAGTGGGGGAGACCTGGTCCAGCGGGACGCGGATCAGTTCGTACGCCGGTACGTCGCCCTGGGCGATGGCCTTGGCCCGGCCGCGCTCGCTCCGGCCGGCGGTACGGCGTGCGTTGCTGAAGGCCGCACCCGTGCCGAGGAGGTCGCTCTTGCTCATGCCGCGATCCTCCGGGCGATCTCGCGCATGGCCTCGGACTGCTCGCAGTCCGGTGCGTAGTGCAGCAGGGGCAGCTTGACGCGTACGGCCTCGCGCTGCTCCTTGAGGTCGGCGATGACGGTGATGACCGGCGGGTCGCCGAACTCCTTCCAGCTGTTGAGGGAGGAGGTGACGACGTAGCCCTTGCGGCTGTCGTAGAGGTTGACCACGAAGCCGAGCTGCGTGATCTCGATGCCGAGGTCGTCGATGAGGTCCTCGAGCTGCTCACTGAGCATGTCGTAGGCGTCGGCCGAGGTGTCCTCCGCCTGCACCGGGATGATCACGCCCGAGCCCTTGGGGGACTCGCCCTCACGGGTGCGGGCGTAGTAGAGGGCGGTGTCCATGGTGTAGCCGAGGCTGGGCGGGCAGTCGACGACGATGTAGTCGAACTCCTTCTCCAGCTCTTCGAGCGCCTTCTCCAGCGCGGTCTCCTTGGTCCGGACGTGGCGCGTGGTGGCCAGCCGGGCGTCGAGGAGGAACGCGTCCTTGCAGGAGGGGAGGAGGAAGAGGCGGCCGGCGAACACCCCGTGCTCGATGGGCACGAGGAGGTCGCGGATGCGGCCGTCGATCTCGCCGAGCATGAACTTGGCGAGGCTGGGCTCCTTGATGCTGAGCATCTCGGCGCCGAGGTGGCGCGTGAGGTGGCCCTGGGGGTCGAAGTCGATGACGCAGACGCGGGCGCCGGTTTCGGCGAGGGCCTGGGAGAGGCCGTTGCTGATGGCGCTCTTGCCCACGCCGCCCTTCTGGTTGCAGACCACGATCCGGCGCGCGCCCTCGTTCGCGGGGCGGCGGCGGCCGGCGGGGGAGGGGTGGGTGTCGAGCCAGAGCCGGATCGACTGGGCGAGGCCCTGGTTGTACGGGACCTCCCGTACCCGGCAGTCCTCCTTGAAGTCGCCGTACAGGCCGGTGGGGAGGTACGTCGAGAAGGAGGAGGCCCCCGAGGTGTCGACGGCCGTTGCCGCGGACGCGTCGGCACGCCAGGCGTGGACGCCCTCGGTGACGGCGTCCTGGATGTCCACGCCCAACTGCGCTGCGCGGACCTTGAGTTCCTGCCGCAGGGTGGCGGGCAGCTTGGCGACTACCTTTTCCCTGACTTCCGGATCGTATGGAGCGGTCATGCGGGTACCTTACTAACCTTCTGGCGGGAAGGCGAAGAGGCACACCGAAATATGTTGCCCTGGTATGAGGAGGGTTGGCCGGAAAAGATCACCGGTTACCTGGCCCGAAGGCGAGGCCTGGCGGTCCGTCAGGGGGAGCGGGGCTGGGGGCTGGGGACTCGCAACTCTCGCCTCCCCCGAACCGGGGGAGGGGCCGACAGGACGGGGGAGCGCGGCGGGCGGGATCCTCACGGCGACCTAGGCCTTGGCCTGTGGCTCGGCCTGTGGCTCGGCGAGCCGGCCGTCTTCGACACGACCGCGTGGGACCCCCTCGCGGTGTGCGATGCCGGCCGACCTCTGACGACGCCTGACGTGACGGCCCGGAGGGCGTGACCGGGGCCGGCGGGGCCTCACTGCTGTGACTGAGCACCTCAGTTGGCCCGTCCGGCCAACTCGGGCGCTCAGCTCAAAAAGCGCGCTGACCAGGGCGTTCTTCATCGCTGCGGCTGGAATCGGCCCTGGCAAACAGTGGCGCGGCGAGTAGCGGTTGGGTGTTCAGTTTGCTGAACACCTGGCGGTGTGGTGGTCAGCGTTTGATGCGACCGCGTACGGCGAGGACGGCTAGGGCAAGGAGGGTGGGTTCGAGGAGTCGGGAGGCCATCTCGATGTAGGTGCCGACAGTGGTGAGGTGCTGGCCTGCGGAGCGGAAAACAACGGAGTTGACGGCGACACGGGAGGCCTTCTCGGCGCGCTTCCAGGTCATGCGCTGGTTCCAGCCGCCGCGCAGTGCGGGGTCGGGGGTCTTGGTGGTGAGGCTGATCTTGCTTCCGTGGAGCGTCCCAGTGGTGGCCGGGTCGGGGTCGTTGGTAGGCAGGCCGAAGCCCATGAGGAGCAGCACGGTCAGCGACATCGCGGCAAGCAGCCAACCGAAGGCTCGGGAGGATCGCAGGCCGTAGCCGGAGAGCAGCCAGTAGCCCCACAGCAGGCAGCGTTCCCCTTTCGGGGTGCCAGTGCGGTCGTGGCGGCGCATCTCCATCTCGCCGTAGTAGAAGTCCGCTGCTCCAGGTTCGTTCTTGCCGTCCTCGAATGCCTTGCGTAGCTGCCGATAGACCGCGGCCATCTCTTCCGGGCCGGGGGTACGTGCCGGGTCGCCGTGATGCGGTCCAGTCCGCCACCTGCGGGAAGATGCGGTTTGCCCGGGGCTGGGGGAAGGCTGGCCGGCGGCCCGGGCCCTCCAGTGGTGTTCTTCGACCAGAGTGCGGCGCGGGGACCACCGGACCGGCCAGATGCGGTGACGGCGGATGCCTCGGGGGACGGGGGCGAAGGTAGTACGGCCTTCCAGACGTATCTGGTCGAGGTGGAACGCGCCCGTGAACAGACAGTCACTCAGGTCGGTGTCGGTCAGTACCAAGTGGGCGGCGTCCACGCCCTGTACGGATGTCACCGCCACGTTCGGCTGACTGCTGGCCAGCAATGTCTCGTCGACCACCTGTTCCGCGGCGGTGAAGGGAGCGGCGTGGGCGGTGACCGCGAACGGGGCGGACAACACTGCGTCTGTCAGATCCACGCGGGCGTACCGAACACGCATCGTCGCTGTCGAATCCCACTGTGTCCTGTCACAGACCAGCTCATGCGCCGCGACCTGCAGTGTCAGCGGAACCGTGAACACCGCACCAGACAGAGTCATCCTGCCCGCACACACCGCTGGCCCAAGTGCATGAACGCCGCTGAACTGCGCTCCATGAAACCAGGCGTCGTCACTAAACTGCGCTCCATGGAACCAGGCGTGGCCGCTGAACTGCACCCCCTCGAACAGGGCGAATTGGTTGAACTGAGCCCCGTCGAACCTGGCACCGCCGCTGAAGAGTGCCCTGGTGAATTGGGCACCACCACTGAACCGCACGTTGAAGAGCAGGGCCTCACGGTTGAACCGGGCTTCGTCGAAGTAGGTGCGGCCGCTGAACTGGGCCCCACCAAATTGGGCCTCGCCATCGAACAGGGACCCAACGAAGTGGTGGCAGTCTCCGCTGAACTTGGCCCCCATAAATCCGGCGTCGCCACTGAATTGCGCCCCGTTGAACCAGGTGTGACCGCTGAACTGGGCCATGTCGAATCGGGCGTCGCTGCTGAACTGGGTCCTGCTGAAGACTTGGTTGTCGCCGTTGAACTGCGTCGCGAGAAAACCGGCGTAGTCGCTGAACTCTGCCTCGTTAAAGCAGACGGGGCCGCTGAACTGAGCCCCGTCAAAGCGGGCGGGGCCGCTGAACTGAGCCCCGTCAAAGCGGGCGGGGCCGCTGAACTGAGCCCCGTCGAAGTCGGCCTTGCCGCTGAACCGTGCCTCTTCAAACTGGGCGTCGCGGATGTTGACCTTGCCGGTGGAGGGGGCTCGTAGGGCGTTGAGGAGGGCGGTGAGGAGTACCTCAGTGAAGGGGGTGCCGCGGTGATCGATGTCGCTGCCGGGGGTCAGGCTGGCCAGGTAAGCGGTGCGCTGGGCCTCAGTGACGTGGGCAAGGCATGCGGCGTGGCCGGGTACGTGGATACCGCTGCAGCCGGCGGGCGCGGTCGCCGGGTCCGCGCCGTGCCCGCAGCGCGGCCAGGAAAGCGACGAAGGAGATATGGGCGTCGGTGGTGTGCTCATGGGGTAGCGGCTCCGCTGGTGTGTCTCGTGATTGGCGGACAAGAGGACGGGGTGTTGCGGCTGCGCCCGAGTCAGGGCCTGCCGTGCTGGGGGTGACTGCCGTCGACCGCCGGTCCGGTGTGCGGATTGTGTCCTGCAGAGCGGTGTAGTAGCGCGATGTGGTAGCAGCAAGTCGCGAGAAGTGATCGCTGCTACACCACTCCAGGGGACATCACCGTCAGTGGAACCAGACGACGAGGCGTACGTTCTCAGCTTCATGGACCTCGCTGAGGATGTGCATGACGTTCCAGACCCGGCCCCAGTCAGTGTCGGCCCCTGCGGCCGAGGCGCGGCTACGTGTGCCAGAGGCATCGGTCTCCTGCCAGTCCACGCTGTTCAGCTCATCGCAGGTCAGCCAGGTGGTCCCGTGCACGTCGTGGGGGCCGCCGTCGGCGGTGAACTCACTTCGAAGCCCGTCTGAGGCGTCATCCGGGAAGCCACGGCCTTCCGCCAGTGGGCGGAAGCCGAAGGTGTTGCGGACTCCGAAGAGGCAGGCCAGGCCGTCGTAGGCGTTGCCCCTGTTTAGGAGGAAGAGATCGATGGCGGGTTCCCACACGGAGTCCTCATCGTCGGGGCCCCACAGCCGGGCGCCTGGCCGGCATTCGATCATTCCGCTGACATCGGTCGACATACCGAGATCTTGCCTGGGAAGGACGGGAGTCAGCATCTGCGTTTCCCTCCCGCACGACTGAGGGCCCCCGAAGCGCTGGAACGCCGGCCAGGCGTCGTGCGCGGTCAGCTGAGCGAGCTCGTGGTGTCCGCTGTCCAGTTCATCCGGCAAGAACTGGACAGCCTGGCAGATCAGCGGCCTGTGCGCATTCGGTGTACTCCTCGGTCGGCGGCACCATCAGCTGATGCCCTCACGGGCCGAGGCCCAGATACGTTCAAACTCGGTCGCCGTGATCTCGGCCGCGGAGTCGGTCTCTTGCCATCCGTCCAGGCTTCCCTCGGCGAGGATGCCGTACTTGTGTTGGTAGACGGCCATCGCGGTGCGGTCGCCACGGTCTCGAATGTCGAGGACCTCACTCAGGGCTGCTGCGGTCACAGGCTGCAGAGTGGAGCCTTGAAGATCGACGTGACGGAGTGCCCAGCCCTCGGAGTCGAGCTCGAAATAGGACCAGGTGTCGAGATCGTCGTAGTAGGAGCGGATCCATCGGGTGCCGCTGATTTTGGGGTTCCTTGTCAGTTGTGCTGGCAGGCCAGGGGGTGGTTGGCGCGGGAGCCACAGCCGGTCCTGCGCGCGGGGAAGTGGTGCACCCGCGTCGATCTGGCGAGCCAGCGAGTTTGCATGTTTGACGAGAAGCTTTCGCAGCTCAGCGTAGTGGGGCAGGGCATCGGGCCTGGCGAGCTGGAACCAGGTGGTGTTGCGCCGGTTCGCCCAAGCGCGTTGAACATGCTCCGTCTTTCCGGCCTCGATGGGACGTGGAGCGAAGAGATGCTCGCCTCGCGTGACATGGCTCCAGATGAAGATAGAGGCGTCCTGCCGCTGGCGGTCGTCGAACACTGGCTGAGCGGATCCCGGACTCGGCGGCAGACGGTTGACCAGGGCTTGCCACTCACCACGGCCGAGGTGCCAGTCCTCAAGGACGGAACGACGATAGTGATAGTCGATCGGATCTGTCTGGGCGGCCAGCTGATCGGCGAGATTGTGAAGTGCGATCTCGAAGGCTGCCGGGCCCTGCTGTGCGCGTGCCCATCGGTACGCATCGTTGGCCGGAGTGAACTGCATCCGCCCGGGAGAAATCCCGAGGAACTCGGCTGCTTCAACCATGGAGCCGCCGGAGACCCAGTGGACGAGGCGGACGGCAGCGATCCGGCGGAGAATCTTGGAGGTAACGCCCTCGAGACGGCTGAAGTGCTCTTCGAACCAATGGGGTTCCAGGAAGGCCGGGATGTGCTCAGGCCGGTAGTCGCTGCGGAACATGCCGGGCAGGCCGTGGGGCCCGCTCACGCGCCGGAAAGTGCGGGTCAGTGGCTCTGCCGCATGTCGTACGCGCGCTGAGCAGGAGCTTTCCAGACGGTTGAACAGGCGAGCCCAGGTGTCTCTGGCCACACCGTTCCTACGAGAGACGTCGAGGAGTTCTGCCAGCGTGCTCCGCAGGTCTTTCGACTTCAGGAGCGCATGGGAGGCGCCGAGAAGGGCCGCGCAAAGGGCCGAGTCGCGTGGCGGCGAGTAAAGCAGACGGTTGCGCTCGCCGGGGGTAGTGCTTGAGGCCAGGGCGTTCTCGACGTACGGGTTCATCAGAGCAGCGAGATCTTCGCCGAAAAGGGACCGGGCCTGTGGCCATGATGAGGTCACCACAGCCGCAAGGAGCCTGAGATCCGTGAAGTACTGCGATGCGCCTTCGGAGGGATAGCCAGGTGTGAGCAGATCGAGGATGTGTTCCTGAAGTCCGAGGAGTTGCTCCGGGGGCTCAAACGCAGCTCTCCTGGGGCGCGTGCTGTCCAGCCGGTTTCCGCATGCTGCCGTTCTCCGTTTGACGGGAGTCGGATGGGTGGACTGTCGGCGGCAGCGAGCAGGGTGCAGGGATGGGTCGTTCGCCCGGTGGATCAAGGCGTCAGGTCCGCTCTCGACACCTCCGCACTGCCGGCAGTCGTGTTCGAGGAAGCGCTGGTGTTCCAGGCAGGCGAAGACGACCGGGAGGTGCCATGCCTTCTTCCATGCTCCCCCGAGTTGCCTTTGCAGGGGTGAGGCATCACCTGCCAGGCAGTTCGGGCAGTGCCGGGGCGTGATGAAAAGCCACGGATCCTGCCCGGCCCGGCTCCGGGCGGTGAGTTCGCTGGAAACGCCGATCGGTGGATAGTGCTCCTTCCAGCCGGCCAGAGTGAGCTCCATGACCTCGGCCAGGCTGAGTCTTGTCGCACGAGCGAAGGCGACGGCGTCGGTGGGGTCGAGTCCCAGCAGAAGTCCGCGGCGGACGTGGCTGCCAGCGGGTTGAGAACTCCCGCTGGCCATCCGGGCGACTTGCAGTGGGGGAACACCAAGTCGGTGTGAGAGTCGCAGAATGAAGCCCGGTAGCGATTCGCCAGCGAGCGGGGCCAGACTTCGAGGAAGCGGGTGCACGGCCGATCTGCCTCACGTGCCCATTGCTGCGGCGGGGCCGTGGTCGTCGAACACGGTGTTCCTGGGGCGCTTGCGCCCACTGGCGCCGCCAGGCTTCATAGTGCTGCTGCCAGGGACATCGGGGATCTCGCCAGCGCTTGGATCGCGGCCCGGCGCGTTGTCGACAGCGATGGCGATGCCGTCCAGCAGGGCTTCGGTGAGGCACTCCGTGCCCGAGTCGATAGCCTCCTGGCAGCCGTCCTCGGCCAGCCGTTCCAGCAGTCCGACCACTCCGTTGGTGCGCTCGAGAAGGTACTCGGGCATGTGGCCGTCGGTGAGCATGCCCGGGGTCGCCTTCAGAAGCCGCAACTGGTTCTCAAGGCCAGTCAGATGACTGATCCACGCAGTCATCTGAGCTGGAGTGTCGTAACGGAAGCGATCCAGTTCGACCAGATCGAAGCGCCGCTCCGTCTGGGTCGACTCCAGGCCATGTGACCTGGCATGCCGGGACGGCGGGAAGATCACCTGCCGCGTCCGGGGGTCGTGGCGCCCCTCTCTCAACAGGCCCGAACCGGGGATGTCGACGCCGACAAGGATGAGGGTGACGTGCATGCTCATGAAGGCCCGGATCAAATCGAGCGTGTCCTGATCGTCCGCCCTGTGCATGCGAAGCCTCGTAATATCATCCAGAATCAAGGCTTTTGTGCCGTGATCGTGCAGAGAATTCGCGACCTGGCGGATGAGGTCGGGCAGGTCCATCCGCGGGCTGAGCGGTGCGCCGTAGAAGTTGAGGATGGCCTTGCAAGTGCTCTTCGGTTTCGCTGTCACCGGCGTCTGAACGTATGCGACTGGGACGTGCAGGTCTCGGGCCCCTGCAACTGCATCCGGGTTGAGGTGCCGGTGCAGCTCAAGCCACGAGTCCTCGAACGTCGCAGCGATCTCGCAGATCGTCTCCGTCTTGCCCTGGTAGCCGCCACCCGTCACCATCACGCCGGCCCTGGTGGTGGGTTTCCGCTTGAGCGCGTTGGTCATGATGCGGCCGTGCAGCAGTTTGGTGACGGACTTGGTCATCGGTGTCTGCAGCAGCGGAAGATTGGCGTGGGTGGCCGCGCGATGCAGATCATGCAGAGATCTCTTCCGCGAGCTCAGGCGTCGCCACTCGGCAAGACTCAGCCGTGGCGCGGGCACGAAGCTATTTCGGGTCGTTCGCCAGTGCTCCCATCCACCCGCCGTGTCCCGCATTGGCGGCGAGCCTGGCAGGAAGAACGAAACGTGCCCGCCGTCTCCCGGCGCACTCATGCTGACTCCGGGCCTTGATCGGGGGCTTGGTCATCGTCCTCGTCGGGCAGCAGGAAGAGATTGTTGGCTCGCAGAGCCTCGCCCAACAGGGGCGGAGGCATCGGCGGCTGGGAGACTGCTGCTTCGCGTCGCTTCTGGCGGTCCGCAGTGACTGCCCGCAGGTTCCGCTGGGCCAGCTCTGCTGACCGGGCGGGTGGAGGAAGCGCACTCATCGGGATGGACGGCCGGTCGGCGGTGGCAGCACGGGCCCGCGCCAGTTCACGGGCCCGCTCACTCTTCTGCTTGGCGGTCATCTGGGTCGGCCAGTCTGTAACCGGCGTCCGCGCGGCCACCAGCTCAAGCAGCACGGGCAGCAGTTCACCATCGTCGCGCGGCTTGAGACCCGTGCGTGCCGCCTCGCGAAGCACTTCGCGTACGCGTGTATCGGAGAATGCCGGGACGTCATCTCCGGGCGGCAAGCCGTTCCAGTGCAGGGAATGCCAGAGTCCCGGGTGCTCGGGATCTTCGAAGTAGACCTCGCGGCAGTCCCGCGGATCGCGATTGATGGCCCACTTGCCCTCGTGCCGTCCGCTGCGGCCGGAGATCTGGCCGCGGTAGGGGTCCAGAGCGGGGTCGGTGCCGCCGTACCAAAGTCCACCGATCTTCACCCCGCGACGGCGGTCGATCTTCACGAAGTGGGTGGGCAGAAGCTCGTAATACAGGCTCGGCTCGGGGATCTCCAGACTGATGCCATCGCGGGCCGCCGCAGCTGCGAACAGCGTGTTCGGACTGTGCCGCCCCCCAGGGTCCCAAGCAGGCGAATACTGATCGAGTCGCCGGTTCTGCCATACCGCGACAACCCAGGTCGCCAACAAGTGCTCCATCTCCGCCAGCGTCCAGACCGCGTCCCCTTCCGGGTCCACCCCTCGGTCAGCGACATCGACGCCGCGGAAACCGAGCAGGAGTTCCAACAGCAGCGACTGAATCCCGGCGAAGGCACGTTCGCAGGCGGCCTTGTCGGTTGGACGCATCGCACGGGCCGGCAACAACTCCACCCCCAACGTGCGGGCGACCTGGACGATCTGGTGATTTTTGTAAACGCTTCCGTGATCGCTGGTCACCGTCTCCGGAGCAAAGAACGGCAGCCCCGCCACCCGGTGCCCAGCGAATTCAGCTACCAGCGCGGCAGGGACACCGGGATAGGGCCACTCCAGCTCCTCGCCCCAAGCCGGGCGCATGGGCATAGGCAGCAGCACATCCCGCAGCAGCATCGCCACCTCCACCGACGAGTCCGACACCGGCGTGAGACGGAACGCGACGAGCGAATGCGAATAGGCGTCCAGGGCCAGGGTGAGATGGACGGAGATCGGGGTGCCGAAGACATCGTCGAGCACCTTCACCGGCAGGGGCGTCGTGTCCAGCGCGACCACCTGACCCGGCCGGACGATCACTACCCTCGCCCTCCCCGTTTCCACCGCCGCAGCGGAGCGGATGTATCGCTGCCGGGCCCCGTCGGTGCCGAACCACTCCTTCCACACCTTCGCCAGCGTGGTGTAGTGCGGCACCTTCACCTTCTTGCCCTCGGCCTCAAACTTCTCGCGCACGTACTGATGAATCAGCCGTTCCTTCGTCTTCATGCTCACCTTCGAGCGATGCATAGATTCCGCATGAACGGCCCGGATTGCCTCGGCAACTTCGTCGCCGATCGCCCGGCGGCCACGCAGGGGAGGGGTCCACCTCCCATCCGCCAGGCCCATCAACCCGTTCTCGTCGTACTGAGCGGCCATACGTTTCAACGTGCGCTCGCTGATCCACTCCAGCCCCAGCTGTTTGGCCTCCTGGCGGTCCAGATCCTTCAGCTCGGCCACCTTCGCGCGGCGCCGCTCAGTCAACGTGGTCCGCTCCGGGTCGTACTCACCCTTGGGCTCACCAGGCCGGGCCCATGACCGGCTGCCACTGCGGTAGCCCGTCTCTGCTTCCAGCAGATGAGCCATTCGGATCCGGGCCCGCGCTAGGTCGTGCTCTTCAAGATCCTCGCTCCGAGGCCGCTGCCGCCCACCGTCCATCACGCCGTCCCCACCGGGTAAATCCACGTGGCATCGTCCAGCGGTTGAGTCAGATCCATCGCCAGGCGGCGGTGCCAGATCAGGTGAACCGCATGTGTGCGGGCCACCGCCGGCATCGAGGTGGCCTCCATCAGCTCGCCGAACTGCCGAGGACGCTCCCGGACAAGTTCCAGGAGTTCTCCCTGAAGCCCCAGGAGGTCAGACATCGGGCGTCTCCGTGCGGACAGTGCATCAAGGCCGGTCAGCACCTGGCGGCGCCAGCCGGATACCACCAGGTAGCGCCATCCCACCGCACCCGCCGCCCACTCTGTCGCGGCGAACTTCACCAGATCCTTGTCCTTGATCAAGTGCCTGGGCCGGACATCGATGAGCACAGCGGTATCGGGCAAGAGCACCAGGAAGTCCGGCGTGTGGTTCTCGCTGCCGTCCGCAGTGGTGAACCGCAGTTTGAACGGTTGTGACAGCACCTCCATCACGTCGCCGGTGAAGTCCAGGGCGATCAACAGATTCCGCTCGGCCAGGCTCTCAAAGCCATGCATCCGATCCGTGGCCAGCAGGTACTGCAGCCCGGGACGATGCCGCTGCCCCGCCCGCCAGGTGAACCCGCGGACCGGTACCGATGCGATGGCCGGGACGCCGGCCAGCTCCTGGACCGGGCAGATCACATCTGCTTGTGTGGTCTTCCAACTGGCCGTCCACCGCCGCGCCCACCCGGGCTCCGTGTCCAGCCTCTCCGCCGCCGCTGGCTCAATGGCGTACGGCGCGACGAGGTCATCCAGAGCGCAACTGTGCGACCACACCGGCCGGGATTAGCTCTCCGGAGCACGTACCGAAACCGTCATGCCCCCAGAACAGCCCGCTCGCAGGGCTTCCCGTACGACTTCCCCGAACACTCAGCAGGTGAACTGGGGCACCCGCTACCCTGCGGGCCAACACCGACGCGCAGACGGGCCAACTCAAACGCTAAGGGGCCAACTCAAGCGCTCAGTCTCAACTGCTCCGTTGGGGCGATGCTCCACGCCCCTGAGACGGCTCCACCCTCCATCGAAAAGCCCTGTGCGCCCCACTGGCGGCCTGTGGCCGCCGGGAAGGTCGCGGGACACCGGGGGAGTTGAGATCGGCCGCCTGAGGGGCCTTTCTGTCGGTCGATTTTTGTCCGTTGCGCCGGAAAACGAGCGAGCCGCCCCAAACCTCGGCCGTTCCGTCCCCGGCGAAGGCCTCCGCCTTCGGCCGCTCGACTTCCGCTCAGCCGGTGGCGGACCGATCGCCGGTGATCCGGTCCGCGACGCAGAAGTCCGCCGCGCAGTCCGGGCATGTCGCGTCGCCGAACACATGGGCGAGCGCGTCGGCCACTTCCCGCTGCCCGTCGGCGCGTGCGATCTCGTGGAGCCGCCGGCCGATGCCTTCCATGGCTGCGGGATCGGCGGGACGCAGGGGCCTCGTCTCGACCTCGTGCTCCGACAGGGCGTAGTCGCTGCTCGTGGAGAAGAATCCGTACGCGCCGATGGCGATGAACAGGTCGACCCGGCAGCCGGGGCAGGAGACCGCGTACTCCTCGCCGACGAGGCCCCAGGCCAGGTCCTCGCTCCAGTGCATGACGCCTTCGAAGCCGAGCATGCATTCCAGGAGGTAGGTGTACTCGGTGCGATCGGAAGCCGTCCGCAGATGTGCGTTCACCAGTGCCAGCAGGGTCTCGATCTCCGCCGCGTACAGCGCACGGACGTCGCCGGCCCCGTGGGCCTGGTCGGAACCTGCCACGATGGCGCCCGCCAGGTTCAGGGCGCTGACCGCCTGCTCCCGGTCGTCGCTGCCGGCTACGTCGGCCAGCCAGGGAAGGGCCGCGAAGCTGGCCGAGTAGACACTGCCCTGATGACACAGCGCCGACCACAGATCACTCCAACGCTCGGGGCTCGGCTCCGATGCGGTCTGCTCCAGCAGCGCCGGCATGTCTTCCGCAGAGCCGTAGGCGTGGCTGAGGTGCGACCAATCCGTCATGCCGGAATCCAACCAGGTCGGTGCACCGACGCCGCAGGCGCATCGGACCGACTGCGCATCGGGGTTCCTGGGTTCCGGGGTTCTTGTCGGTCGCCGGCTGCGGTCCGGATGTCCCAGGGGCCAGCCCCTGGACCCCGCCAGCGCCTGGCCGCGCTGGACCGGCCTCGGCATGGGGGGCTGCTCGCCCCCCAGACCCCCTCGCCAGGCGCTCGGGCGCCCTGGACCCGCTCCCCCTCACGCCCTGCCCCGACTCCCTGACGGTCGCCGGTGCACCCCTCGGGCGCTGGGCGCCCTCACTGGGCATGAGGGCCGGGCAGAACGGGGGCTGGTGCCGGACGTGCCCGGGGTGGGGGACTGCCGGTCGGTATGTCGGCCGCAGCCGACCTGTGCTGAAGGTGCGTCGGCCGGTGTATCGGGAGGCGGGGAGGAGGAGGGCATCGGATCGGGGAAGCGGGCACGCGTGGGGGCAGGTACCGCACAGGGGGAGGGTTCGAGAGGCCGGGGGATGGGCCGGAGTGCGTCGCCGGGTTGCTCTTTTAGTAAGAGGGCCCCGTCCTTTCGAGCCCCTGACCTGCGGTTTTGCCCGGCTCCACGTGTCGCCCACGACACATTCGGGGTCGTGCAATGTGTACCTGGCGGGCACATTGCACGGAAAACTCAAGCAGGGCTTGAGTTTTGTCCGGCGTCGGCCCGGCCGATAGCGCCGCAGGTCAGGGCGTTGGGCCAGGAGGGCCGAACGCCCCGCAGATCCGCATGGCATCTACACGTACGTGTCGCCGCTCCGGCAACCGAAATCAAGCAGGCGTGGATTTTCAGGACTTCACGGCACTGGAACTCCACCCACCGTGGACTTTCGGCGCAGCACTCGAACGGAACCTGACGCGGAGTCGTCCTCCGGCGCGCCGGGGCGTCAAAAGACAAGCAGGGGTTGATTTTTTGGATAGCCTCGGACCGCCTGAGTAACAAGGAGGTCCTGTGACATCTGATCCGCCCGCCCGTCGTCGGCGCGGGCCCCGAGCGCTGCCCGCCCCCACCGCCGCGGGCAGCGAGGCCGAGTACGGAGACATCCTGGCGGTCCTCGGCCAGCAGCTCGGCGAGAAGGTCGCCGAGGCCACCGACCCCGGAGGCCGTCGTCGCCTCAAGGGAGTCCACTTCGAGTACGCCGCCGACCCCAAGTCCGTGCACGACATGGCCGGGGGATCCGGGTACAGCCTGGCCAGCAACTGGTTCACCCAGCTGCTGGCCCAGCTCGCCGTGGCGAACAGCATCACCAAGTCGCAGCTCTGCGTCTTCCTCTTCGTGGCCGGCGGGCAGGTGCCGGGAACCGGTGTCACCCCGTACACGCAGCAGGAGATCACCGACGGGCTGAACAAGATCGCCGCTCAGAAGGGCGGCAAGATGATCACGCGGTCCACCGTCAACCGTGCCGTCCAGGCGCTGTGCGGCTACAACTGGGTGGAGAAGGCGGGCCGGGGCCGGATCCAGCTCAACGTGCGCCTGTGGTTCCACGGGAACAGCACGGCCCAGCACGACGTACTCGCCGAGATCGCCGACCGGCACGAGCACGACGTCGCGGCCTTCCCCTACGCTGTGGGCCCGCAAGGTGCCCATCAGGAGGAACTCGACCTCGATTTCGGGGCGGCGGCCGACTATCGCGGAAGGAAACGTACCGGGTGATAGTGCTGCCAGGCCCGTCCTCCATCACGGACCACCGCCACCGCTCACGAGGAAGGCCGTCCCATGGCTAACGTCATGTCTCCGATCGTCGCGGAGCGCATCTGGGCCCTGCCGCTGTCAGGGTCCGCCGTCAAGTTCCTCCAGTACCTGGTCGCCCGGAGCGACTTCGGGGGAGCCCTGGGGGTACGGCAGAAGGACATGGCGGCCGAGTACGGGGTCACGCCGCAGGCCGTCAGCGGGCTCATGGCGCCCCTGTGCGAGCTGAACATCGTGCTCCGCCCACGCAGCGAGGAGCGCAACGGCAACTCCTACCGGCTCCACCCGCTCGCGGCGAAGTACGAGAGCCCGGAGAGCATGGAGGCGGCCTTCCGCGCGGCCCTGGTCCGCATCCAGGCCGGCGACCTGCCCAACCTGAAGCTGCCCACCTACCACCAGGCCCCGCCCACGCCGACGACGGGCCGTCCGAAGCTCCAGGTGGCCTGAGCGGGAGCCTGCGGGGGCAGGAGCGGAACAGGACAAGACGAAGGGCCCTCCACATCGTGGAGGGCCCTTCGCGCCTGAGTAACTCGTGCCGCCACTATATCCGCGTGCCCTGGGTTGGGACAGCCGAACCGGGCAGCCCACCGCAGCGGTGTCCCGGACCGGTCCTGGTCCCAGTCCCTGTCTCTGCTGCTCCTGTCCAGGACAACCCCGCATTCTCCCGGCCCGCTTCATGGGTGCCCAGCCCTCCCATCACCAGGCTCCCGGCTCTCCACTCCCTGCTCTCTACTCCTGACTCACGGCTTCGGTCACTCGGTCCCTCAGTCCCTCAGACCCTTCGTCACTCGGTCCCTTGGTCTTCAGGGCCAGGGACCGAAGCCGATGACACCTCGGGGCGGCTCTCCGACAGCGCTCTGTGGACCCTCGGAACAGCCCGCGTTCGGTCCCTCGGTCCCTGGGTCCCTCAGTCCCTCCACGTTTGTGCAGGTCAGAGCAGGGTCAGGCCTAAACGGAGGGACTGAAGGGACTCAGAATCCACTCTTCCAGCCTTTACGTGCGTGCGTGTATGCGCGGGCGTAAGCAGTACTGGTGCCATATTCACGTCATAACTAGAAAACTGAGTCCCTTCAGTCCCTTCGAATCCGGCAGCAACCGCCTGACCAGCAGGTTTGTCAGTGACTGAAGCGACAGGGACCGAAAGGTGTCTGACTGCCTTTCCGTCCCTGTTCGGGGGTGAGCGGGATCAGGGGGGAGGGGGCCCAGGACCCGCCAGGGACTCAGTCCCTGCCCCCGACCCTGCCCTGCCGTCGGGAGAAAACCGGCAATCCAGGGCAATCTTCCCGACCCACCCTACTGCCCCCCGTGCTTCGGAGGGACTCAAGGGACTGAAAAATCAAAACAGTCGCAGCAGCTTGCACTGCTTCGGCGTGTCGCTGCGCTAGGCTCCGGCATTGTGAAAGTTTGGTCCCTTCAGTCCCTGCCCGGGACCGGGGCCGACCCTCCTACCAGCCCACACGGTCAAACCGAGCCACACCGCACCGCCGAGGAAGACACACGTGCCAGCCCACAGCGCAACGCCGCCACCAGCGGCCGCCGTCGGCTCCCGGCACAGCCTTGACGTGGCGCTCTGGCTGGCTTCCCAGGGCATGCCCGTCCACCCCCTCGCCCCAGGGACCAAGACGCCCCCCGCGAACTGCGCCCGCTGCCGGGAGCAGCACCACGGCCCCTCGGCCTGCCCCTGTACGGCGGAGGGACGCTGGTGCCACGGCTTCCACGCCGCCACCACCGACACCGACGTCATCAGGGACTGGTGGCGCCAGGAGCCGGAGTTCGGCGTCGGCGTCTCCTGCGGCCCGGCCGGACTGGTCGTCATCGACGTGGACACCCACCCGGCGCCCCTGCCCGACCGGGGACGCCTGCTGCCCGGCATCCCCATCGACGAACGGGTCGACCTGACCGGGCTCGGCTCCGGCTACGACACCCTCGCGCTCCTCGCCGCGCTCCGCCGACGCCCCGATCCCGCCCGGGACGGCGGCACCCTGCGCGTACGCACCCCCAGCGGAGGCCTGCACATCTGGTACCGCGCCCCGCTGGGAAGCCCGGCCATCCGCTCCTCCAGCGGCAGCAGCACCCGTGCGGCCCTCGCCTGGCAGGTGGACGTACGGGCCACCGGCGGCTACATCGTCGCGCCCGGCACCCGCACCGCCGCCGGCACCTACGAGGCCCTGCCCGGCTCCCGCACGCCCGCACCCCTGCCGCTGTGGCTCCACGCCGAACTCGCCCGCACCGGCCACCACCCCGCCCCGCAGCCCGGGCCGGAGCGCGCCCCCGTGCCGCGGAGCGGGCGGACCGCACCGACGCCCCCGACGGCCGGGGCCGACGACGCCCACCGCATCCTCGCCCCCCTCCTCGCCGAGGTCCGGGCCTGCGCCCAGGCACCCTCGGGCACCGCGTTCGGCGAGAAGCTCAACCGGGCGGCCTTCACCGCCGGCGGTCTCGCGGCCGCGGGCCACATCACGCTGCCCGAATGCGCCGACCTCCTCACCGACGCGGCGAACGCGGCCCGCCCGGGCCGGCAGCGCCGCAACCGATTCGTCATCGACTCCGCGCTCCGCGCCGGCAGCCACCGCCCCATCCACCCCAAGGGACGTTCATGAGCAGCGCAGGAAGCACCGGCTTCGACGCGCACGCCGCCGCGGAGCAGCTCGCGGTCTTCGCCGCCGAAACCGCCGGAACGGCCGGGACCAGCGGAGTGGCCGGGACCAGCGGAGTGGCCGGAACCACCGGGACGCCCGGAACGGCCGTGGCTCCCGGTACCCCTGGTACCCCCGGGACGGCCGGGACCCCGGACGGTGCCGCGACCGCCCAGCTCCCCGCCCAGCAGGTCTCCACGCCCGGGGCCGTCTCCCGCCCCGGTGACTTCGTCCAGGCCGGCCTGCTCGTCAACCTCACCGACCGAGGCAACGCCAAGCTCTTCGCCCACCTCCACAACCACCGCTTCCGCCACGTCGAGGGCCTCGGCTGGTACGTGTGGGACGAGTACCGCTGGAAGCGCACCGGCGGCGAGAAGGCGGCGATCTGGGCGGCCGGCGACATGGCCGAGGAGATGCCGCTGCACGACCCCCGGGGCCACTTCACCGACCGCGAGCTCGCGCAGCACCGCAAGCGCGCCATGTCGACCTCCGGGGTCAAGGCCATGTTGTCCCAGGCCAAGGCCTCCCCGGAGCTCGCCCTCGACCCAGACACCCTCGACGGCGACAAGTACGCCCTGTGCACCCCCGCCGGCGTCGTCGACCTGCGCACCGGCGAGCTCCGCAAGCCCGACCCGCTCCGGGACCTGCACTCGCGCGCCACCTACCTTGCCCCCGAGGCCCGCCCCACCCCCCGCTTCGCCCGCTTCCTGACGGAGACCTTCGGCGACGACGACAAGGGCAAGGAGATGATCACCTTCGTCCATCTCCTGCTCGGCTACTCCATCACCGGCGACGTCGGCGGCCAGGTGCTGCCGTTCCTCTACGGCATCGGCGCCAACGGCAAGTCCGCCCTCATGGACATCGTCATCAAGATCCTCGGCGACTACGCGGACGTGGCGCCGCCCGGCTTCCTGATGGAGCGCGGCAAGTTCAACGAGCACTCCACCGAGCTCACCGAACTCCACGGCCGCCGCCTGTTCGTGTGCAGCGAGCTCAAGCCCCACGACAAGTTCGACGAGGCCCGCGTCAAGCTCCTCACCGGCGGCGACCGGCTCAAGGCGCGCCGCATGCGCCAGGACTACTTCAGCTTCGAGCCCACCCACAAGCTGTGGCTGCTCGGCAACCACCGCCCCGAGGTCGGCACCGGCGGACACGCCTTCTGGCGCCGCATCCGCCTCATCCCCTTCGACAAGGTCGTCCCCGACCACCGCAAGATCGACAACCTGGCGGAGGAACTCGTCAACCACGAGGGTGCCGGCATCCTCCACTGGATGATCCAGGGCGCCATGGCCTACCTGAAGACCAAGCCCTCCCTCACCGGGCCCACCGTCGTGCGCACCGCCACCCAGGCCTACGCCACCACCGAGGACCACATCGGCCGCTTCCTCGCCGAATGCTGCACCACCGGCGACGGCCACGAGGAGCCGCGGGACTTCAAGGTCGAGCAGGGAGCCCTCTACCGCGCCTACAGCACCTGGTGCCAGGAGGGCGAGGGCCTGCGCCCCGCGACCACCCGCGCCTTCGCCACGCGCATCCGCGCCGAGGTGGGCATCTCCTCGCCCGGCGAGATGCTCCGCTCCAACGGCCAGAAGTTCTACCCCGGCCTCGCCCTGCTCGCCGAAGAGGCCGGATGAGGGCGTACGGGACCGTACGGGGCGCCCGGCGAACGGGGCAGGCCCGGGGTGAACCGCCCGGGCCTACTGTCCGCCACCGCATCCAGACACCTACCATGGACACGCAACGAATGAGCCAGCCACAGGACGCCGCCGCGCATACCGGCATAGCCCATGCCCGGCGCCCGGTAGCGTGGCCAGTCCGGCCCGTGCAGCAGCTACGTCAGACCGAGAGGGGACCAAGGCCATGAGCTCGCTACTTCAAGCAAGCGATCTCACCCACGAGGACAAGGTGGTGTGGCTGGAAGACCCCGCGCAGCTCGACTATGTACGCCAGGCCCTCGACAAGACCCCGCGCCGGCGCGGCAAGCCCCGCTACTACCGGGACGGCCGTATGGTCGGCTTCGCCGAACTCTGCGACAGCGCGGAGGCCGATCCTGACAGCGGGCTCCAGAAGCGCCGCGTCTTCTACCTCCTGCCGCACGACCGCGACGCGGAGCCGGACGGCCTCTACCGGGCCGGCGCCCCCGGCGAGGCGGTGGACCCCCGCACGGTGGAGCCGCGGCACGTCGGCATGAAGACGGAACGTTCCCAGAGGGGCGCCGCAGGCACGACGACGCGCACCGTCGCCTGACACGGGGCCGGCCGGCCGACCGTTCGACGCCGTGCACACACTTCGAAAATTCGGTCCCTTCAGTCCCTGAACGGGCCCTGCCGGCGCTCTGACCTGCAAGGACCGACAGGGACCGAAGGGGTGTACGGCACCACCCACCCCTTCGCGGACCCGCCAGTCCTTCAGTCCTTCCTTGGGCGGGCGGTGTCCGGGCCGCCCCGAGGGCCCCTGTCAGGCGTGGCTCGCCCCTGGCTCGCCCTTGCCACGTCCGGGTGAGAATCGGCCTTCCGCCCACGCGCCGGGGAACGCCCCGGTAGCATTTGCGCCGCCGTGGCGCTGGAGCAGGCCGCCGCGTACGAGCGGCGCCCGCGTGCGGCGTACGCCCCGGGGAGAAGGAGGCCTCCGCGTGACCGGTACCTGGCTGCCGCCCGAGCAGTACGTCAAGACCATCGCGAACGCCACCGGTTACGCGGCGCTCTACTTCACCGACACCGCCGGCCGCCCGGTCCAGCTCCGTGCCGTCGGGGACGCGGGGACCTGGCAGTGGCCCGGCGGCAACATGGACCACGGCGAGACGCCGTGGGAGTGCGCCGTGCGGGAGTGCTTCGAGGAGACGGGCATCTCGTTCGCCGGGCCGCAGAAGCTCCTGGCCGTGCACTTCATCGCCCAGGGCGCCGACTGGCCGCTGAACAAGTTCGGCGTGATCTTCGACGGCGGGCACCTCACCGACGCGCAGATCGCCCACGTCACCCTCGACCCGGCCGAGCACACCGAACTCCGCGTCCACACGCTGGGGGAATGGCAGCAGATCATGCACCCGGACGGCTTCGCCCGCCTCCGGGCAACCGACACCGCCCGCCGCACGGGCGCCGTCGCCTACCTGGAGCGCTAGCCCACCGCGCTCGTGGCGATGCCCGCCGGCCCGGTCTCCGCCGCCGCGCGGTGGCGGGCCAGGGTGCGGCGGCCGCGTTCGACGAGCTCCGGGTCGGCGTGGGCGGCGCCGTACTGGATGCCGGAGACGGCGTCGAGTACGGACAGGACGGCCAGGTGTTCCTGCTCGACGGCGGTGAGCGGGCGGCCGTAGCCGGCCGTCAGGGCCTCGTACAGGTCCGGGCGGCCGTGCCAGGCGTCGGACAGGCGGACGAAGTCCCGTACGGCCGGACCGTACTCGCCGCGCTCGAAGTCGATGACGTGCAGGGTCGCTCCGGCCTCGTCCCAGCGCAGGTTGCGGAGCTGGAGGTCGCCGTGCGTGGGCACGGTGTGCAGGGCGGGCAGCCGTGCGGCCCGCCCTGCGGCCGCCCGGACGAACTCCTCGTCGCCCGGGGTGAGGTGGGGGCGGGCCGCGTCCAGGTGCCGCTCCCACCTCCCGGAGGGCACGGCGGCGGCCGGGCCCGGCGGGGCGCCGTGGTGGATGGCCGCGGCGAGGCGGCCGATGTGGTGGAAGATCCGCCGCTGCTGCGCCGGGGCGTGGACGGCGCCGTGCAGGGAGCGGCCCGGGACCGCCGTGACGACGACCGTCCGGAGGGTCGCGTCGGCGGCCACCAGGCGGGGCGCGGCCGCCCCCAGGGCCGGGACCCAGGTGCGGAAGGCGGTCGTCTCGCGCGCGTGGAAGCGGGCGCTGCGGTGGACCTTGACGAACCAGGTTCCGCCCTCCGCCCCGCGGACCCGCCACACCTGGTTGCCGGCCCGTGCCCAGGAGACGTCCGTCCAGTCGGTGACGCGTCCGACGGCCTGCTCGGTGAAGGCCCGTACGTGCCCGTCCGGTCCGGCGGTACCGGTCGTACGGTCGGGACCGGCTCCCGGGACGGGCCGGCGCCGGTCGAGGGCGGGATCGTGGGCGATCGGGTCGCCGGGCTGCTGGAAGTGCACGGCCATCGCCCGGCCGTCCCGGTAGGTGTCGAGTCCGGCCCGGCAGTACGCGACCATCGGCTCCGGCAGCGCGTCCAGCCCGTACCAGCCCATCGCGTCGCAGACGTCCGGCTCCCGCACGGCGGGGGCGCCCTGCCAGGTACGGACCTCGAAGAAGAACCCGGTGCGGGACCGGCCACCAGGGCCGCGGTGGTGCACGGCGACCGCGAAGCGGACCTCCGCCGGGTCGACGACCACCCCGGTCTCCTCGCGGGCCTCGCGGACCAGGGCCTCCACGACGTCCTCGTGCGGGCCGTCCAGATGGCCGGACGGCAGGTGCCACATCCCGGCGGCGTAGACCTCCCCGGCCCTGCGGGACAGGAGCACCTCGGGGGCGGCCGCGCCGTCGCGGCGCAGGATCAGGTGCACGTCGACGGCCTCCCGGTGCCGTGCGGCAGGGGCCGCGAACCGAACGGGCGCGGCCCGAGGGGCGAGGGGGACGGGGAGGGCGGTACGACGAGGGGGCAGGGGGTACATGCTCGCCTCCGGGGCAGGGCGTTGCGGGTCGGTCGGCGGGCTTAACGACGGTGCTCAGCTCGTCGAACACACGTCTTTCAGACGTGCCGCAACCCGGATGTCAGGCGAATGCACGTTCGTGCCGGCTACACCGACCCGCGCCGGTCCTGCCCCGCGCCCCGGATGCCCGATGGCCGAAACGCCGCTGGTGGTCGCGTGCCCCGGCGGACGACGCGCTGGTGTCGAGGCACTCGGCAGCGGAACCGCAGCCCCTGCCGCGCCCGCCGCGGCGTCGTTCTCGGATGCACCGGCCCGGGGCCGGACGGCCCGGGGAGGACCGCGCTCTTCTGCAGCGTTGGCCGGGCCGGTGCCAGGGGCGGCTTCCCCCTGGTAGGCCGAGCATCCTGCGCGCATGTCAGCGCAGCCGGGCCGTCCAGGGGTGGGGGCCGAGGGTGCGGGTGACGGCGTGGGTGAGCCAGGAGCGCTGTGCGGGGTCGAGGTGGGGGAGGGCGGCGTCGAAGTCCCGCTCGTCCTTCGGGCGGGGGTGCTTCGCCTTGTAGTAGAGCTGGATCTCAGGCCTCAGGTAGGGGATGCCGTCCGGGCTGACCGCGCCGATCCCGGCCACCGGTCGGCGCACGCCGTCGTCGCGGCGGGACACCCACTCGCCGTGCTCCGCCTCGTCCAGCATCACCTGGATCCGCCAGGCCGCGCCCGGCGCGGGGCGGCACCAGATGTCGTGGACGCCGGGGCGCAGACGCTCCCCGGGGCGCCAGGGGCGCAGGGTTGCGGGCGGGTCGGCGGCCCACCACTCCCAGCCGGCGAGGACCTCCTGTACGGCGAACTGGTCGTCGCGCAGGAGCAGCACGTCGATGTCGTCGTGGGGGCGCAGCCCGCGGCCGACGGCGAGTTCGATGGCGTGGCCCCCGGCGATCCACCACCGGCAGCCCGCCCGGCCGAACAGGCCGACCACTTCGTGCAGGGGTGCGGGATCCCAGCGGGCGGAGGTTCCGCCGGTCAGGAGACGGAGGGCGGTCGCCGGGTCGCCGTCGTGGCGAACGGGGTTCTCGTCGGGACCGGGCGGCTGGTACCGGTCGCGGAACCGGTGCAGGTCGTGCTCCTCGAAGCGGAGCTCGGCCGGGGATCCGTGGGCGTTGCGGTCCCGGACGCGCTCCCACAGGGTGTCGTGCTCGGCGTCGAGCAGGACCAGGACGGGGACCCCGCCGGCCTCGGTGACGACCTGCCGCCACTCGTCGCGCTCGGCCCGGGTCCACAGGCCGTGATCGAGGACGACGGGCCGTCCGTCCGCGAGCAGCCGGCCCAGCCGGCGCTTGAGGTCGTCCAGGACCGGCCGCTCGTGGGCGGAGAACGTGCCGCGCGGGTAGTCGACGCCGTACACGCCGTACCGCCGGTGCATCTCCTCGTCGGGGCAGAGGCGGGTCACACCGTGCGCTTCGAGGGCACGGGCCAGGTGGGACTTCCCGGATCCGGGCAGACCGACCAGCAGGAGGCAGCTCGGCCCGTCCGGGCCTTCGGGCAGGGAGGTGTGCTCGGGCATCCGGGCACGCTACCGCCGGACGGCCCGTGCCGGCCGCCGGTTTCCGGTGCGGGCCGCGGGAGCGGTCGTCGCCGCCAGGCCGTGCCGCCTCCCTGCGTGTCCGGCGGACCGGTTCGGCCGGTCCGCCGGACGCCGTCACGGGGCGGCTGCCGCGCGGTGGTGCCCGACGGCCCCGTTTCCGGCGGTTACTGCCTCACCCTCGTCAGGTGTACGGCCTTGACGTCGCTCGCCGTGACCCCGACCCGGTAGTCGCTGTCGTAGGCGGTGGCGGTCGCCTTCACCTCGACGTCACCGGCCTGGAAGGGGCTGGCCCCCGTGGGGTCGGCCTCGGCGCTCCAGGCGACCGGTGCGCCCGGGACGCACGCCACGCTGGCGCTGTACGGTCCCCGGATCAGGGTGTTCCGCTTGACCTGGGTCACCAGGCCCGACACGTCCACCTGGACCGGCTTGTTGCAGCTGACCTTGCCGTTGACGGTCGCCCGGCCGTTCAGCGCGCCGGCCCGGCCCTCGACCGAGACGCCGACTCCCAGCGAGAGGGCGGCCGGGGGCGCCGGGTTCTGGACGTGCACCCGGCCGCGCAGGGCGGGGCCGCCGCCTTCGCAGTGCTGCTCGTAGGCGGCGTCGAGGGCCTCGACGTAGCCGTTCGGGCCCCAGGTGATCTTGGAGATGGTGAAGGAGCCGGTCAGGGTGTTGCAGCCGCGGCCGTTGCCGTCGTGGCTGAGGCCCGGTGCGCCGCCGTCGTTGAAGGGGTAGCGGGTGGCGCCCTCGTACGTACCCGCCTGGAGCTCCCGGCCGGCCGGGGCGGCCAGGGAGAGGTTCCACCAGTCGCCGTCGGCTCCGTTGATGCTGAGGCCGACGGTCGTCCGGTCGGCGGACCCGTTCACCTGGATCTGGTCCTTGCCGGCGGTGTAGGCGTACGAGCCGCCGCCGCTGATGTAGTCCCCCTGGTCGCCGTCGAAGCCGACGGTGCCCTCCGAGACCGGCTGCGCGTGCGCGCCGGTCGCCGCCAGCAGGCCTCCCGCGGCCAGTGCGAGCGTGAGACCCAGTCCGGTGACGGTGCGGGCGAAGGCGCGTCGCATCGTGTGTCGCGTCAAGATCGAATCCCCCCACGTGGTGGTGCGTGGACCCTCGTACGGCGGTTGCCGTCAGGGCGGAGGGAGTCTCGCAAGGCGTGCGATCGGCGACAACTCCATTTATGGGAGTGGCAGTTGGGATTGGCTGGATTCGTGCGGGGACGGAACGGGCGCAGGCACATCGGATGTCGCGTGACGGGCTGCTCGACAGGACGGGGTTCACGAGCGACGACACCCGCACGCACATGCCGGCATGGGGCACCATGCCCGCAACACCCCGGCGGCGACGCAGGACCCGCAGCGGCCGCCCCGACGAACGAGGAGCAGACCTTGAAGGTACTCATCGCAGGAGGCGCCGGCTTCATCGGCAGCACCATCGCCTCCGCCTGCACGGACAACGGCATCACCCCCGTCATCCTCGACAACCTCGCCACCGGCCGCCGTGAGTTCACCGCCGGCCGGATCTTCTACGAGGGCGACATCAGCGACGGCCCCCTGCTCGACCGCATCTTCACCGAGCACCCCGACGTCCGGACCGCCGTCGACTGCGCGGCGCTGATCGTCGTCCCCGACTCGGTCGCCGATCCGCTCGGCTACTACCGCGAGAACGTCGCCAAGGGCATCCGGTTCCTGGAGCACCTCGTCCGCAACGACTGCCGCAACCTCCTCTTCAGCAGCTCGGCCTCCATCTACCGGGCCGACCCGGCGGACTTCTCCGTCGACGAGCGGTCCCCCCTCGAGACCCTCAGCCCGTACGCCCGCACCAAGGCGATGTTCGAGACGATCCTGAGCGACGTCGCCGCGGCCGGAACCCTCGACGTCGTCTCGCTGCGCTACTTCAACCCGATCGGCGCCGACCCGCGGCTCCGCACCGGCCTCCAGGTCCGCACGCCCACGCACGCCCTGGGCAAGATGATCGACGTGCACCACGCGGGCGAGCCGTTCTGCATCACCGGCACCGACTACCCCACCCACGACGGGACCGGCATCCGCGACTACGTCCACGTCTGGGACCTCGCCGCAGCGCACGTCAAGGCCATCGAACGGTTCGACGCCGTGACCGCCGCCGCCCCCTACCGCGTCATCAACCTGGGCACCGGCCGCGGAACGACCGTCCGGGAGCTCCTCGCCGCCTTCGAGAGCGTCACCGGAACCCCGCTGGCGGCCGTCGAGACCGACCGCAGGCCCGGCGACTCGGCGGGTGCCTACGCCCGCGTCGACCTCGCCCGCGAGCTCCTCGGCTGGAAGGCCGAGCACTCCCTCGAGGACGGCATCCGCGACTCCCTGCGCTGGTACGACCGGCGCGACACGGTGATCGGCAGCGGCGAGTAGACCGGCGCCGGGGGAACCAGGGGCCCGGGGCGCGGAAAATGCCGGTGGGCCCGGGTCCTCGCCGGTTATCTTGCCTCGTCATGAACAGGCCAGGGAGGTCACCCACATGAGCAGTGCCACGTCGTCCTTGCCCGAGCGGATCGAGCTGTCGGGGGAGGGGCTCGTCCTGCGCGACTGGAGGGAGGGCGACCTGGCCGCGATGCCCGAGCTGTTCGACCACCCCGACATCGCGTACTGGACGCCGATCGTGTCGCCCTTCGACGAGGCGGCCGCCCGCGCACGGCTGGTCCGGGACCGGCAGCTGCGGAGGGAGGGCACGACCCTCCTGCTCGCCATCACCGTCGACGGGGACGCCCCGCTCGGCGAGATCATGCTGCGGCGCGCCCCCGAGGGCATGGAGATCGGCTACGCCGTCGGCCCCGCGCACCGGGGCCGGGGGCTGGCGGTGCGGGCGGTGCGGCTGATGGCCGCGTACGCGTTCGAGGAGATGGGCGCGGAGCAGGTGATCCTGGAGCTGGAGGCCGAGAACGCGGCCAGCGTCGCCGTGGCCGGCAAGGCGGGGTTCAGGCTGCTCGACGTCCCGCTGATCACGGGCGAGGAGAAGGGGAGGCCCTACGTCCTCCAGACCTGGGGCCTGGACCGCCCCTGACGGCCGGCACCGGCCGTCAGGGCCCGTGCCGGCGGCAGGGTCGGGCGCCGGCCGGGCCCGTCACGCCGGCCGGGCCGTTCCGGCGGGCGGGGCAGGAGTCGGCCGGGCCGTTCCGGCGGGCGATCCCCGGTGTGTGCGGGTCAGCCCAGCGGGTGCCGGCCGGCCATGGCGATCAGCTGGACGTCCATCTCGTCGGCCTGCGCACGGAGGATGCTCGCGACCGTCCGCATCGTTTCCTCGTCCAGACGGGCCGGGGCCGCCCGGTCCTCGGCAGGCCGGACGGCCCCGTCCGACTGCGCGTGCTGGTCGAACGCCCGCGCCAGGTCGCGGAGCATCGCGGTGACGTCCCGGGCCGCCACGTAGAACTGCCCGTCGGCGCCGCGACGTACGAGCGTCTCCGCGTCCGTGTGCCGCCAGACCATCTTCCTCACCCCACTGAGATCACGCCCCACCAGGCGGTGCGTCTCTGCCCGGGCCCATCCTGCTCCCTACGGGTGCCGTCGGCGAAGGGGTTCGGGGCGGTCGGCGTGTCGGCACGCCGATGTGCACTCCTCCGTGGTCACCCCGCCCGCCCCGGCCCATCCGATCGGACCGTCCTACGGCCCCGGGGGCCGGGGAGGCCGGGTCGACCGCCTCCGCCGGGGTCGTCCGTCCGTCCGCGTGCACGCCGGTCGTACGGCGGTCCCTTCACCGGCGGGCCCCGCCCTGGACGAGGGCGAGTTCCCGGGCCGTCAGGGGCGGCCCGCCCAGCGGCGGGTACTGCGGCCCCCGTACGGCTCCCAGCAGGACGCGCGGCCTGAGCAGGTTCGTGAGCGGGGCCTGGAGCGAGGTGACGTCCGAGAGGTCCTCCACCATGCTGAACCGTCCGCAGCTCGTCCTCACCAGGCGGTCCACGTAGCGCCCCAGGATCCTGTCCCTGAGGCTCGGACCGCCGCCCTGGACCTCCGGGTAGAACACGTCCTGCCCCGTCGCCAGCTCCCACGCCGCTGCGACCGGCTTCGCCATGGCCCGCTGGACGTGCCGTGCGAGACCCGGGGAGTCCACACCGCGGGCCTCGACCGCCCTCCGCAGGACCTCGGCCGTCTGCGCGGCGACGGACATGCCGTGCCCGTACAGGGGGTTGAACGCCGCGAGGGCGTCGCCCAGGACCGCGAAGCGCTCCGGCCAGTCCCGCACCCGCTCGAAGTACCGGCGCGTGTTGCGCGTGCTCCTGCTGAGCGACACGCCCGTGAGGGGCTTCAGGCGGGAGACGATCTCCCCGACCACGGGATGGCGGAGCCCGCGCGGGAAGGCCGCGAAGTCCTCCGGGTCGCCCGACGGCTCGCCCGCCCTGGTGCCCGTCTCCGTGACGATCCACCGGCCGCCTTCCACCGGCAGGATGCTGGCGCCCTGCCCGGGCCGTCCGCTGCGGGGATCCGACTGTACGCTCACGATCGGGAAGCCCCGGGCCCCTTCCGGGGCGCGGAAGACCCGTGTCGCGTACACCAGGCCGAGGTCCAGGGAGCGCTCGGGCGCGGCGGGCACCCCCAGCTCCTCCAGGTGACGGGGCGTCCGTGAGGCACGTCCGCTCGCGTCGACGACGAAGTCGGCTTCCAGGGTCCGCTCGCGGCCGTCCGGCCCGCTTACGCGCACCCCGGTCACGCGGCGCGCGCCGCCGGTCAGGCCCTCGACCCGGGTGCGCTGCAGGACCGTGACCCCTTCCCCGGCCAGGACGTGCTCGCGTACCACCGCGTCCAGCAGGTCGCGGCTGCACGCCAGTACGAAGTGGGTCTCGCGGTCCCAGCGCCTGAACCAGCCCTGGGAGCTGAGCGCGACCATGCCGGTCGGGATCGGAACGCGGTTGGCGCCGGCCGCCAGCCAGCGGTCGGTGATCCCCGGCAGTACCGCCTCGGCGGCGTGGACGCCACCGCTCCAGAACATGTGCGCGTGGCGCGCCTGGGGAAGTCCCCTGCGGGGGAGCGGCCCTTCCGGGAGTTCGTCGCTCTCGACGACGAGGACCTCGTCCACCGCGCCGCGCAGCGCGGCGGAGGCCAGCATGCCGGCCAGCCCCCCGCCGATGACCAGGGCACGCCGGTGGAGCCCGGTGCGGGTGCGGGCGGTACGCGGATCGTTCACGACACCGCCTTCCGCGGGGCCGCCGACGGGTCGTGCCTGTTCCGGTCGTGCCCGGCGGCCGCGAAGCTCCCGCGCGCCGCCATGACCCGTACCGCGTCGGAGAGGCGCACGAGTCCGTCGTCGCTGTCGATCAGGCTCTGAACGCTGCCGTCGCCGTCGCCGGGGCGGCCGCGCAGGGAGTCGAACGCGGCGATGACCAGTGCCGCGTGCTCCGCCGCCCCGGGCTTCAGCGCACCGGGGACCGTCGCGCGCCCGTGCCCGCGTACGTCCGCTCCCGCGCGGTGTTCGAGGTGGGGGGCGAGGAGGCGCAGGCCGTCCCGGATGTCGCAGGTCCGCCGCAGATGGCGCCTGCTCAGCGAGGACCACGGGGGGATCCGCACCAGCTCGTACGGGATGACCAGGCGCATGATCTCCCACAGCGGACCCAGCCGGTGGTACCTCGACCGGCGCCGCCACCGTTCGTGGAGGCTGTGGCCGACGGCGGGAAGGGCGAAACCGATGCACTGGAGCAAGGAGGAGAGGGCGGCCATGGAGGGGGCCACCGTGGTGCTGACGCCGTCCCAGTCGTGGCCGGTCCAGCGTGCGCCGACGGCGAGGAGCTTGCCCGCCGTGTAACCGAGCCCCAGGACCCCTCCGGCCACGATCAGGACGAGCCCGGCGCGCAGCAGACCGGTGACCTCGCAGGCCCACCGCCAGCACAGGACCGACAGGACGGTCGTCGCCACCGCGTGGGCCACGAGGTAGAGGACGATCATCTCGCGGAGATAGGGCGTGGTGGAGTAGTACGTGTCGAAGTCCTGGAGCCGTTCGTCGGGTGCGTCTCCCAGGGCGAACAGGGCGAGCAGCGCGACGATCACCGCGCCGTAGACGCCGGCGCACCAGAGGGTTGCCGCCCGCCGCCGCTCCTCCGGGCCCCCCTGCCAGGTCAGCATCAGGTTGATGACGCCGGCGCTCCCCGCGGTGACGACGGCGTAGACCAGCGGGGCCGAGAAGTTGGCGACGCCGGTGAGCGCGTTCACCGCGGACACCGTCGGCGGCGCGGCGAAGAAGAAGACCACGGCGCCGAGGGGGATCACCACGCCCACCGAGCGGACCAGCGGATCACGCCAGTGCCGCACGAGACCGGGCACCCTCAGGGCGAAGGAGACGAGCAGGAGGAACGCGGGGATGTAGTAGTAGACGCTGCTCAACGGGTGGCCCTTCCGGCTTCCGGCCCGCCGGCGGCCCTCTTGCGGGTGTGCAGGAGCGCCTGCGAGATGCGGACGAGGTCGCGGTCCTCGCCCGCCGGCTCCTGGAGGGCCCGCGAAGAGGCGATCACCCGCCGTTCGGGGTCGGCGCGCATGGTCTTCACCGCCGCGAGGACCATGGCCGCGTCCGCGTCGGCCGCCGCTCGGTCGCCGGTCGCGCCCCCGGCGACGGCTTCGGCCAGGGTGCGCGCCCGCAGGCCGAGGTCGAAGTAGGGGTTGAGGACGAGCAGTCCGTCGTGGATCACCGATTCGCGCTGGAGCCGCCGTACGCCCACCGAGGCGAGCAGCGGCACGCCGGCAGCGGCCGGGGTCGGAGCCAGCCCGCCCACCAGCTGCGACAGCGGTTCCAGCCGCCGGTACCGGGTCCAGTCCTGCCAGCGCCCCCGGAAGCGCCGCACGACGATCGGCAGCACCATGCCGCACGCGATGAGGGGGGCGGCCACCGAGGTGAACCCCCGGGCCACCTCGGTGCTGAGGACGTCCCAGTCCGCGCCGGCCCACCGCGCGCCCAGGGCGGTGAACTTGAGGAGGCCGAAGCCGATCGCGAGGCCGTACCCCGTCACCATCAGGGCGAGGCCCGCCCTCAGCTCCCCGTCCACGTGACGCAGCCAGCGCCGGCACATGGAGGCCATGACGGTCGACGCCACGGTGTGGCCGACCAGGTAGAGGACGATCATCTCGCGCATGTAGGGGGTGTTGGCGTAGTAGGTGTCCAGGTCCCGCAGCCGCTCGACGGGCGCGTCCGCCTGTGCGAACAGGACGACCAGGGCGGCGCAGAGGGTCCCGTAGCCCGCGATGCACCAGCGGGTGGCCCTCCGGATGCGCTCGGGGGGACCGCCCCGCCAGTTGATGATCAGCACGATGCCCGACGCGGCGCAGGCCATGGCCCAGAAGTAGTCGAAGGGGGCTGCGGCGTTCGGAACGCCCGTGAGCTCGTTGACCTTCGCGACCACCGGGACGGAGGTGAAGAAGAACACGCCCACGCCGGTCACGAGCATGGCCATGACCGCCCGGAGCAGGGGGTCGCGCGGATTCCGCAACAGGCCGGGGAGCCTGAGCAGGGCGGCCACACCGCCCAGCACCGTGGGAAAGACAACCGTCGGGTCGGGCATCGTCAGTCTCGGATCCCGTGGTTGCAGAGCGCGGCCGCGATCCGGCCGGAGCGGGTGTCCCGGTCGGGCTCGGGGGTGTCGGAAGCCGTCAGCAGGTGCCGTACGGCATGGGCCAGTTCCAGCCCGTAGCGCTCCGCCGCCCGCTCCTCCACCCGGTGCCTGCGGGCGGCGGTCCCGTCCTCCTCCAGCAGGGCGGGGCTCTGCCGTCCGGCGACCGCGAGGGCCGACGCGACGAGCCGTTGCAGATCGGCGTCGTGGTGGAGGAGACGGGTGGCCACGGAGCCCTCGGACACGTGCTGGTGGCAGTGTCCGAGTTCCAGGTGGCGCAACTCGTGCCCGGTGATGACGATCTGGTGCTCGGCCACGGTCCGCTGTTCGACGACGACGAGGTCCCGGTCGCCGAGGTCCAGGGCGAGGCCGCTGGCGGTGCCGGGAGGGAAGGAGGTGCTGCGGAACTCGATCTTCCGACCCCGGCGCCGTCCCATGGCATCGCAGAGCGCGCGGCAGACCACCTCGGCCGGAACCGGAGACTTCAGATGGCTGAGCCCGCCCACCACGGCGCTCACGGACTGCCGTAATTCCCGCTGCTTGAACACGTGACTTCCCCCTGCCCCTCTCCCGCGGAGGCCGGAACACGTCCCTCCGCAGATTCCATCCGGCCGGCCCGTACCGCCCCGCACGGCGGTCGACCGCTTGACAGCACCCCGGCCCGCCCGACGACCGCGAGGGTCCCCGACGGCCTCAGGCCCGTTCGACGGGCGGACCGGGATCCTGCTCGGCCGCCTGCTCGTCCATGTAGTGGTCGAGCCATTCGAGCAACTTGGTGCGCCCCTGGTCGGGCAGCAGTGCCGCGCGCAGCGCGATGCCGTCGACGCCGTGCCGCTCGTAGAGACCGGGCCGCCCGGCACCGGCCGGGGCCGCGGCCGCGAGGGCGTTGCGCTCGCTGTGTTCCTGGTACTCCCGCAGGAGCGTCTTCTCGATGGTGGCCAGGGCGCAGCCCAGCGCCTCGGAGTCCTCCGACTGGAGGAACCCGGCGGGCCGGTCGAAGAACCTCTCCAGCCGCGCGCAGTGGTCCATCGTGGGGCGGCGGTCCCCGCCGAGCAGCGCCTGCACCTGCTGCCGGGAGATGCCGCTCTCCCGGGCGATCTCCCCGTGCGAGAACTTCCTGCCGTTGTCCTTGCGGTGCGTCTCGTGGAGCAGGTCCAGGCGCTGGCGGAACCGCGCGTGGATGTCCGGCTCACCGGCCGCCCGCCCCTGGAGCAGCGCCCGGATGACGTCGAGGGGAACCCCGCAGGCCCGGGTCAGCGTCTCCGGGGCGAGCACCTCGTCACGACTCCGTCCGAGCTTGGCCCCCAGGCGGGCGACCCGCTCGACGGCCGCGGCCAGCCGGGGGCAGGGGCGGGGCGGTACGGAGAGGGCTTCGGTCACCGGGCTTCCCTCCCGAGGTCGGCGCAGGACGACTCCTCCCGGAGCCACCGGGAGCTCGGGGCCGCTGCGGGCGGCCCTTCACCGCCGATCCTGCCACGGTGGTGGCAGGTGGGCCATGGATCTCCGGCCAAACTGCCACAGTGGTGGCAGGAACGTGACGGTCCCTCACCAGGGGCCCTGACGCTCCGGGGGTTCGCCTCCTCCCTGCCGACCCGGCCCGGCCCCGGCACGGGACCGCCCTCCTCCGGCCGTGCCGGGGGAGGGCGGGGTGCGTCCGCGGACGCGGCCGCCGTCGCCGGGCGGTCGCGGAAAGCCGGTCCGGGCCGTCGGGGCAGCGGCCCCGGCCCGGGGCGGTGTCAGTCGACGTCGGGGTGGTAGGCGCCCGCCCGGGCGTCCGCGAACAGGGTGAACTGGACGTGCGGAGGGCCGTCGACGCCGTCGGTGTCCAACTCGACGGGCTCGGCGTCCACCAGGACGTACTCCCCGTACCCGTCGAAATCACCCGGACCGTCCGCGACCCCGATGTGGATCGGTGTCTCGTCCGGCAGTTCCGCGAGAGCTTCACGCAGCCGCGCAGCGGTCCATACCTGCGGGGCGTGCTCGAACATGTCAGCCATGTACAGAAGCTAGAACCACCGTCGGCCGAAGCAGGGTTCGCCGCGCCGTGGGCACGTGTGCCATGTCGGCCGGAGGGCGGGGGCGAAGCCCGTGCTGCTAGCTTCATCCCCCATGCCGCAACACCAGGACGAGATCAGGACCGCCTACGACGGGGTCGTGGAGCTCTACGCGTCCATGTTCGCCGATCGCCGCCTGGAGGCGCAGCCCTTCACACGGAACATGATCGCCACCTTCGCAGAGCTGGTGCGCGCTACGGGCAACCGGCGGGTGGCCGACGTCGGGTGCGGGCCCGGCCACCTCACGGCCATGCTGCACGACCTGGGCGTGGACGCCTTCGGCCTCGACCTCTCCCCGGGCATGGTCGCCCACGCCCGGCGGGCCCACCCGGCACTGCGGTTCGACGAGGCCCGGATGGAAGCCCTGCCGGTCGCGGACGGAGCGCTCGGCGGAGTGCTGGCCCACTACTCGACGATCCACACCCCGCCGGAGGAACTCCCCGCGCTCCTCGCCGAGCTGGCCCGCGTCCTGGCATCCGGGGGCCTGCTCCTGGTCTCGTTCTTCGCCACCGACGGCCCGGACCCGGTCCGCTTCGACCACAAGGTGACGCCCGCCCACAGCTGGCCCGCGGACCGCATCGCCGAACTGCTGGCCGGGGCCGGCCTCATCCCCTTCGCCCGGCTCCTGCACGACCCGGCCTCCGAACGCGGCTTCCTCGACGCCCACGTGCTGGCCCGGCGCCCGTAGCCACCCCGCCGGGGCACGCCTAAGCTGGCCCGGTGATCGAGGATGGTGCCACCGACCAGGGCAGTGTGACGACCGTGCGCCGCGTCGGCGAAACGATCCGCCGGCCGGCCGGCGCGTGGACGCCCGCGGTGCACGCCCTGCTGGACCACCTGGAGTCGGCGGGCTTCACCCGGGCACCGCGCGCCCTCGGCACCGACGGCGCCGACGAAGTCGTGTCACTGCTCCACGGCGAACCGGCCTTCAGCCCCTGGCCGCCGGCCCTGCGGTCGACGGCCGGCATCCGCGAGCTGGGGACCTGGCTGCGCGAGTACCACGAAGCCGTCCGCGACTTCAGGCCCCCGGCCGACGCGCGATGGCGGGCCCCGGACGAGGAACGGCGGCCCGGAACGATCGTCCGGCACGGCGACCTCGGCCCCTGGAACTCCATCTGGAACGGAGACCGGCTGGCCGGCTTCATCGACTGGGACTTCGCAGCGCCCGGCCACCCCCTCGACGACCTCGCACAACTCGCCTGGTACGCCGTACCGCTGCGCCCCGTCGGGCAACAGCGCAGGGCCGGGATCACCGGGGCCGGCGCCCTGCGCAGCCGCCTCGACGCCCTCTGCACCGCCTACGGCGCACGCCCGGCGGCCGTCCTGGACGCGCTGGACGCCCTCCAGGCCCGTGAGGCGGAGCGCATCGAACGGCTCGGCGGGCGGGGCGAGGAGCCGTGGGCGACGTTCCTGGCCCGCGGCGACGCGGCCGAGATGACGGAGGAACGGGCCTGGCTGCGGCAGGAGCGCGCGGCCCTCCTCGGCGATCCGGGCGACTGAACACGTCAACACCCGCGCAACGGCGTTCAACGGACGAGAGCGGCGGGACCCGCTACCTCGACGTCCCCGCCGGGGCGTCGGACCCGGCCGGCTTCGAGAGCCGGCGCACCACCGTCCGGGGGTCGGAGACCGTCCGCTCGCTCGGTGCACGGTTCTTCCCCCGGCCGGCCGAGGACGACCTCCGCGTCGCCCCGGGGGACGTCGCGGAGTTCACCGAGGAAGTCCACCTGCTCCAGGCCGACATCGAGACCATCGCAGCCCGTACGGACTCGCCCGAACCCGTGCCGCGGCGCATCGGCGAGATCGCCGACCGTCCGGGCAACGTCCTCGACGCCGCCCGGCGGGCGGAGCGGATCGGCGGCGGGGTGCAGATCTGGCAGCGGGAGCGCGTCGCTGTGCCTGCCCCGCCCTTCCCCTCCCCGGACAATTCCGGTGCGGTCCGGTCGTCCCGCGTGGTACTCCTGCCTGCCATGGACGACGTGGTGACGGAACGGCTCCTGCTCCACCCGATGACCATCGGCGAGGCCGAGCGGTTGCTGGCGGGCGAGCCGGACGGCGGCGACCGGTGGGCGCCGGGATACCCCACCGAGGGCGACGCGTCGGCCGCCGGGCGCTTCCTGGGCACCTGCGCGGACACCGGCGACCCCCACCCGTTCGGCAACTACGAGATCCGGCTCCGCGAGGACGGCCGGGCCATCGGCGGCATCGGCTTCCACGGACCCGCGGACGCGCACGGCAGCGTCACCATCGGCTACGGCCTCGTCCCCTCGGCCCGGGGCAGCGGATACGCCTCCGAAGCCCTCCGCGCCCTCCTGCTGCTCGCGCGGTCCCGGGGCATCACCCGCGTGAAGGGCGACGCCGACCACGACAACACCGCGTCCCACCACGTCATGACGGCGGCCGGCATGCGGCCGGCCGGACAGGACGAGCGCGTCAGGTACTTCGAGATCACCTGGCCCGACCCGACGACGGCGCCCGCCGACCCGTACCCCTAGGCCGTGTCTTTCGGATCAGGCCGGGCCCGCGACGCCCGGCAGGTCGGAGCGTGCCGACGCCGCGCCAGGTCCAGCCCGCCCCGACGACCGCGTCGCCCACGCTCCGCGCGGGCCCGCGACGGCCCTGCTCACCGGGGCAGGTACTGGGTGACGCGCCACAGGCGGCGCGGCAGTTCGCCCTCCTCGAAGGCGTGGACCTCGTCGAGGATCCAGCCGTCTGCGAGGGCGTCGACGAGTTCGCGGTCGAAGAAGTGGACCGCGAAGCCCCCGTGTTCGAAGATGCCGTCGCCGTGCGCCGTACCGGCGCCGTAGTGGGCGTCGCCGGTGTGCCGCACCGTGTAGACGAACACTCCGCCGGGCCGCAGGACGCGGCGGACCTCCGCGACCAGGGCGTGGATCTCCTCAGTCGACAGGGCCATGCACAGCAGCATGTGCGCGAACACCGCGTCCACCGAGGCGTCCGGCAGCGGTAGCGGCTCGCGCACGTCGTGGACCGCGGTGGTCACGCGCTCACCGACGGCCCGGGAGCGGGCGGCGTCGCGCAGCTGTTCCAGCCCGGCGGGGCTGAAGTCGGTCGCGTGGACGGTGAAGCCCTCGCGGGCGAAGAACAGCGCGTCCCGGCCGTGCCCGGCGCCCAGCTCCAGCACGTCCCCGACCCGCGCCACCCTGAACACGGCGGCGGCGTGGACCGCGGGCTCGGACGGCTCCTCGCCGTACATGCCGGGGTGGGCGGCGTAGGTGCCCTGCCAGTGCCGCCGCTGAACCCCGGCCAGGTCCTCCCGCTCGTCCGCCATGCCGCCTCCTTCGCCGGGCCCGTGTCCGGAGGAATCCTAGGAGCACCGCCGCAGAGGGAGTCCGGGGCGGGACCGGCCTTCTCCCGGGTGTCGGCACGGCCCTGACCACCTGGACCGTTGCGGACGGGCCGCGGCCCCGAGCGACGCCGGCCCACGCCCTGCTCCGAAATGAAGATGATCCGACGCGGGCCGGGCCCCTAACCTCACCGTCATGACCGCACCCTCCCCCGCGTATCCCCCCAAGCCCGCCCCCGGCGACCGCATCGCCGTCATCTCGCCGGGGTCGGGTCTGCCGGAGCTGTTCCCCCTCCCGTACGAGCTGGGGCTCAAGCGGCTGCGCGGGGACTTCGGCCTCGAACCGGTGGAGTATCCGACGACGCGCGTCATGGGCTCCACCCCCCGCGCACGGGCCGACGACATCCACGCCGCGTTCGCCGACCCCACGGTCACGGCGGTCATGGCCACCATCGGCGGCGACGACCAGATCACCGTGCTGCCCCACCTGGACCGCGAACTGATCCGCGCCAACCCCAAGCCCTTCTTCGGGATGAGCGACAACACCAACCTGCTGGCGTTCCTCTACAACCTGGGCGTCGTCGGCTACCACGGCGGCTGCCTCATGACGACGCTCGGCCGCCCGTACGCGCTCCACCCCCTGACCGCCGACTCGCTCCGCGCGGCCCTGTTCACCCCGGGCCCGTACGCACTCCGCCCCGCCGCGCACTACGGCGACACCGACCGCGACTGGGCCGACCCGGCCACCTTCGAGGAGGAACCGGACGCGCGGCCCGCCGACGGCTGGACCTGGCACCAGCCGGAACGCCGCGTCGAGGGCCGGGCCTGGGGCGGCAACCTGGAGATCCTGTCGTGGCTGCTGATGGCCGACCGCGAGATCGCGCGCGACCCGGCCGTGTACGACGGCGGGGTGCTGTTCCTCGAGACGTCGGAGGAGCTGCCGAGAGGGGAGGAGGTCTTCCGCATCCTGCGCAACATGGGGGAACGGGGCCTGCTGGCGCGCTTCCCGGCCCTGCTGATGGGGCGGGCCAAGGCGTGGTCCTTCGAGCGGCCCAACGGGCCGGAGGACAGGCGGCGCTACGCCGTGGAGCAGCGCGAGGCGGTGCTGCGCGCCCTGGCGGCGTACGCCCCGCGCACGACGGCGGTCTTCGACGTCGACTTCGGGCACACCGACCCGCAACTGGTGATCCCCTACGGCGGATCCGTCACCGTCGACGGCCCGGCGCGGCGGATCACGGTGACGTACTGACCGAGGCGGTCAGTCCTCACCGATGGTCCGCAGCGCCTCGTCCCAGACGTTGCCGCCGTCGGCCCAGGTCCAGAGCCAATGGCGCAGCGAGGGCGCCGCGTAGCGCAGGCCGTCGTGAGGGGTCTGTCCCGCGTCGGGCTCCCAGCCGTCGGCGTCGTAGAGCAGCACGGGATGGTCGACGGCCGTCAGCGAGACGTACCACTCCATGCTGCAGCCGCCGTCGGTCAGAGGGAACCACGACCGCGGCGGCGCCGTACGGGGCCGCCGGTCGCGGACGGTCAGCGCACAGTGCCAGTCCGCCCGGTACCCGGGCGGCCGGCGGCCCGGCACGAGCGACGCGAGGCCGCCTTCGGGACCGAACCCTCCGTCACCGATCTCGGTGTAGATGCGCCGGAGCAGACCGGGCAGCCGATACCCGATCTTCCGTTCCGCGTGCGCGACCTGGGCCCCCGAGAGCGGCGGGAAGGGCCCCGCCGGCAGGACGGTCGGGTAGGGGACCACACTGCCGCCGCCCCACGCGAGCGCATGGAGCCGCTCCAGCAGCGCGTCGTCGTCCGCGGCCGTGCGGCGGTGGGCAGGAGGGGTCACGCAGCGTGAGTGTAGTGCGGGGTGCCGCGGCTCCCGCAGCTCCCGCCTGCGGCCGCCCCCGGCCGTGGCGGGAGTCCGGTGCGATCATGCCTGCATGAACGATCCCGGCGACGCCCGCATGCGCACCTGGACGCTGCGCCTCATGACCCTCCTGGCGGCCGACGCACAGGACCAGCTCGCCTGGGTGGGCGAGCGGCGGGTGCGGACGGCGGACGTCGTCGAGGAGGCGGAGCTGCTCTGCCGTGTCTGCGAGGGACTCGCGGAGCGCGGAGTCCTGGAGCCGGAAGAAATCCGCGACCTGCGCCCCGTCGGCCGCCGCCTCGCCGAGATCGACGCCACCGCCCGCTCCGGCCTCTGGGCCGACGCCCTGACCACCACGGACCCGGCCTGGAACGACGTCCGCCTCCGCAGCCGACAGTTCCTCCTCACCACCCTGGGCACCTGGCAGCAGCCCCTGCCGCACTGTGTACCCCTGCAGCCGGGGGACCGCTGATCGAGGGTGCCGCCGTGCGAGGGCCGAACGGTCCACACCGGCGCATCGCAGCGGGGCGCATCCGCGCCGGACTGGCATCGTGGGAGCACACAGGACCGGACCGGTGGGCTGGGCAGGCGGCAGGTGGAATCGTGAGCGGACCCGTCATCGACTATCACGCAGTCTTCCAGGCGCTCCCCGCCGCAGTGGCGCTGCTGACCCCCGACTTGATGTACGCGGACGTCAACGAGACCTTCCTGGCGCTGTCCGGCCGCACCCGCGGGCAGCTCATCGGCCGCTACCTCTTCGACGTCTTCCCGGACAACCCCAACGATCCCTCCGCGACCGGCATGCGCAACCTCCAGGCCTCCCTGCTGCGCGTCGTGGCCACCGCCGAGCGCGACACGATGGCCCTGCAGCGCTACGACGTGGAGGACCCCGAACGCCCCGGCGTGTGGCAGGAGCGGTACTGGAGCCCGGTCAACGTCCCCGTGCCGGCCCCCGACGGGAGCGTGGCCCTGCTCCTGCACCGCGTCGAGGAGGTCACCGAGCTGATCAAGGCCCGCGGCAGCCGCAGCGGCAGCGACCGCTCCCAGGTCCTCGAGGCCGAGCTGTACACCCGCGCACGGGAACTGCAGGAGGTCAACGAACGGCTGCGCCAGGCCCACGCCCGTGAACGCGAGGTCGCCCTCCACCTCCAGCAGGCGATGCTGCCCGCGCCCCGCCCTCTCGGCCACCACCGCGCCGCCGTCCGCTACCGGCCCGCGATGGGCGCCCTGAACGTGTGCGGCGACTGGTACGACCTCGTCGACCTGCCGGACGCGGGCCGTACGGCCGTGGCCGTGGGGGACGTCGTCGGACACGGCCTGGCCGCCGCAGGGGTCATGGGCCAGCTCCGCAGCGCGCTGTCCGCCGTCTCCCACGTCGCCGAAGGCCCCGCGCAGGCCCTCGAGGTCCTCGGGTTGTACGCGCGCTCGGTCGACGGCGCCGAATCGACCACCGCCGCCTCCGTCTTCATCGACTGGAACAGCAGGACCCTGACCTACAGCTGCGCCGGGCACCCCCCGCCCGCCCTGTGTCATCCCGACGGCAGCGTCACCTTCCTCGACCGGGCCACCGACCCCCCGCTCGGCGCCCGCCCCGAACACGTCTCCCGCCCCGAGGCCCGCGCCGGTTTCGCCGAGGGGTGCGTCCTGGTCCTCTACACCGACGGGCTCGTCGAACGCCGCCGGGAGGACATCGACACCGGCCTGCACCGCCTGGCCGCCTCGCTGGCCCGCCACCGCACCGCCGACGCCGACACCCTCGCCGACTCCCTCCTGACGGACCTGATCCCTCCGGCCGGCCTCACCGACGACACGGCCCTCGTCGTCATGCGTCTGTGACGGGGCGGTCGAGGGGCCGCTTGTAGTACCGCCAGGGGAACCATCCCGCACCGACCGGAATCCAGCCTTCCGCTTCCATCCGCCGGTGCCGTGTGACGGAGGGGAGCGTGACCCGGCAGTGCTCCCAGGGGTGACCCGACGCCTCCACCTCGTGGTAGAAGGGGCCGTAGCCGACCATGTGCCAGCCGTCGCGGCCCGCCTCTTCCAGGGCGGCCATCTCGTTGAACGCGGTGAGCCCGCTGAGGGTGCGGCGCTTGGGGGCGTTCGGTCCTCCGGCGGCCGCTGCCGACCGGCCCGCGGAGGCCTTGCTCGCGAAGCGCTGCTGGGCGGCCTGGCGGCTGACCCCCAGGACACGGCCCACGGTGTCCCAGCTGTGGCCGGCGGCCCGGGCGCCCTGGACGGCCTCGCGCAGGAGCCGGCTCGCCTCCTCGGCGCCGACGCGCGAGGCGTCCACCAGGCGCAGGTACCCGTGCGCGTCGTGTTCCAGCGAGTCGGCCAGCCCCTCGGGGGCGTCGAGGACGGCCGCGGCGATCCCTTCCCGGATCCGGTCCATCTCCGCGGGGTGGAGCAGTGGTTCGTTGCTCATCGGCCCAGTCCCGCAAGGGGTTCGAGGGCGTCGAGGACGGCCTCGTCGCGGCGCGTCCGTTCGGCGGACTCCCGGGCCGCCCGGGCGGTCAGACCGGCGGTGCAGGCGATGAGTACGAGGCCCGTGACGATCAGGGCGACGGTGGCGAGCGGGCCGAGCCGGTCGCCGAACAGCACGGTCAGGGCGGGCAGGCTCACGGCGAGCGGCAGCACGACGGCCATGGACGTGGTGGCGGGGAAGAGCTCCCGGTGGCGGGAGCCCGCCTTCAAGATCAACATGCGTCAAGGAAACCTTGACGCCGCCGACTTGTCAAGAATCCCTTGACGCCCTGCGTCGGATATTCCGTTGACGCCCCCGGGAGCCGCCTTGTTAGCCTGACCGGGTCGTTCTGCTTCGATCTGGGCCCGTGCGCCCTGGAAATGGGTGTGTGATGACCCGGCCCGCGCCGAGTGCGCCTCGCCGTACCGCGTAACCGTCCGCCGCGTTCCGCCGCCCGCTTCTCCGGGTGGCTGCCGGATGCGTTCTCCGGTGCTCTGACCTGCCCGTCCGCCGTCCCACGACGTCTTCGGGCCCTCTGACGAGGCCGCTCGGCCTGCTCTTGCTGCCATGACCGACCCCCAGCAAGGAGCACCCCGGGTGTCCAGCCACACCAATCGCAACACCACCAACACCACCAACAACACCCTCAGCCTCGACACCTTCGCCTGCGCGTGGTGTGGCCTGACCGTGTCCGCGTACGCCGCCGACGGCGCGCCGCGCAACCACTGCCCGTCCTGCCTTCACTCCCGGCACGTCCTCGACCACGCCGAGGGCGGACCGAGCGACTGCGGTGGCCGGATGTCCCCGATCGCCATCGCCGTGCTCCGCACCGGTGACTGGATGGTGATCCACCGCTGCGTGCGCTGCGACGAGCTCACCTCCAACCCGGCCCGCACGGACGACAACCAGCTCATCCTGATGCGCATGGCGGTCCGTCCGCTGGCCCAACCGCCCTTCCCGCTCGAAGCGTTCGGAACCCTCTGACCGCCCGCACCGGGAAGGAGCACATCCGTGTCACGCAACAACGGCCGCCGTCGGAGCCGTCCGCAGCGGCACAAGGACGTCCTGCACATCCGGCGCGGCCACCGGGCCGACGCCTTCCGGTGCACGTCCTGCCGCCTCGACGTCTCCCTGGACGCACCCGGCACCGCGCACCGCAACCACTGCCCGAACTGCCTGGCCAGCCTGCACGTCGACCGGAAGGTCCCCGGCGACCGCGACGCCGACTGCCGGGGCCGGATGGAGGCGCTGGGCATGTCCGTCCGCCCGGACGGCGAATGGATGCTCATCCACCAGTGCGCCGCGTGCGGCGAACTCAGCGCCAACCGCATCGCCGGCGACGACAACCCCCTCGCCCTGGTCCGCCTCGCACTCAGGCCCCTCGCCGACCCCGGGCGCGCCGGCCGTGCCCTGCTCATGCTGTGAGCGGGGCACGGAGGAGCCCGAGGCCTCCCCCCTCCACCGGTCGCTGACCGACGGCCGCTACGACGGCGCCGCCCCGCTCCGGGCCGGCGCCGTCGTACCGGCGTCGGGCGCCGGCCTCCGGCATCCGGGTGAACGCGCTGCGGCCGCGGCGGGTGGATCGCGTCGTTCCCGTGTCGCCCTCCCGTCCTGCATATTCCGATGGCATATCTATGGACCCGATGCGTCACGCGCAGTGTTGACCTCTCGGGAAGGGCGTCCATGCCGCACATCCAGCCTCTGCCTCAGTACGTCGCGCTCGGCGACTCCTACAGCGCCGGCCAGTTCATCGGCGGTGATACCAACCTGGTCCGCGAGCCGGTGGACGGCGGTCTGGGCGGGCCGGACGGCGACTACAGCGGCCGCTCGAAGGACAGCTACCCGCAACAGCTGGCCCGCACCGTGCTGTCCGCCTACGAGTTCATCGACGTCACCTGCGGCGGCGCGACCATCGACGACCGGGGCCTCGGCCTCGGCGGCATCCTCACCCCGCAGACCGTCTTCGGCGGCCCGCCCTACGTCCCCGTCGACGGCAGCGGCGTACCGCAGTTCACCCCCACCCCGCGCCCCGCGCAGATCGACGCCCTCAGCAAGGCCACCACGCTGGTCACCGTCGGCATCGGCGGCAACCAGTACAACCTCGGCCAGATCGTCGCCAAGTGCGCCTCCCTGGGCGCGTCCGCCATCGGCAGCCCCGGCACCGACTACTACCGCCACACCGAGGAAGGCCGCGCGGACCTGGCCCGGAAGGAGGAGGACCTGCGCGACGGCTTCGCGAAGATGATGCCGGAGCTGCGCGAGCGCGCCCCCCACGCAAGGTTCTTCTTCGTCGGCTACCCCACCCTCTTCCCCACCGCGGAAGGACAGGGCACTTGCGACGGCGGGCTGGACGAGAACATCACGATCAAGAAGGGCGACATGCCCTTCATCCAGCAGCAGTTCGACCTGGTCGACTCCGTCATCCGCGACGCGGCCAAGGCCCACGGCCACACCTACGTCGACATCGCCGAGTCCACCCGCGCCCACCACGTCTGCCGCGAGGGCACCGAGAAGTGGATGTTCGGGCTCTACGCCCGCTACACGTTCGACGAGGAGCTCCAGGGCTACAAGCCCGCCCGCTTCCCCGCCGGCAAGGACATGCCGCCCTTCAGCCCCGGCTGGACCGCCTGGATGCAGGGCATGCTCGCCCACGGCGACGGCATCTTCCGCGGGAACGAGACGCTGACCACCTTCCACCCCAACAAGCGCGGCGCCGACAACCAGGCCCGCCAGGTCACCTCCGCACTGCGCGCCGCCGGCATCATCTGAGCGGCGCGGCGCGCACGACGGCGCGGCCGAGGGAGCTCGTGGTGAGCGGCGGCGACCCCGGCTCCCCCTAAACGTGGACGAGAGGTCGGGGGCGTCCACACGGGTCGCCGCTCCCCTTCCGGGGGCGGCGGCCCTTCGCGTCAACCGGACCCGGCCGCACCGCGGGCCCGGCCCGTGGCCCGCTGCTTCCTGGTCGGCGACGGGGACGTGGAGGTCCAGCGCCGGCTCGCCGCCGTCGTCGCGCAGCCGTGGCCGCCCGCTCCCGGCATCTGCTCCGGCCCCTCGGACCGCGGGCGGTTCAGGACCGGACGACCGGTGCCTGCAGCTCCGTCACCCACTCGTCGCGGTTGTCGGGGCACTCCAGGTTGACCTCGCGGGGGTAGCCGGCCGACCGGAGGCCGTGGGCGTCGACCCAGCGGGCCAGGGTCTGGGCGGTGGGGAGCACGCCGTCCATCGAGCCGCGGTGCACGATGGTCGCCGCCTGCTCGACGGGCGGCAGGTCGACGACGCGGAAGGCACCGTCCTGGAGCGGGGCGCAGACCTGGACGCCCGCGTGGACGCTGATCCTTCCGCCGCCCTCCGGCGCGTCCTCGTAGTACGCGACGCCGGGACCGGTCGGGGTGATGCCGGCCGCTCCCAGGAGCCGGAACAGCTCGTCGTAGAGCGGCCCGATGACCGGTCCGATGTCCTCGGGCTCGAAACTCTCGGCGGTCGCGGTCAGCTCCGCGACCCGGACGGCGGGAAGGTTCTTGATGACGACGTCGTTGACGGGCATGCGCCCCTCGCTCTCGATGGCCCGGAGCCTCGCCTCGACCTGGACCAGCCGAGCCCCCGCGGCGGCCACGGCGGTCTCCAGCTCGGCCCGCCGCAGCCGCAGCATGCCGCGCAACTCCTCGGCTCCGACCTTCTCGTCCACGATGTCGTGGACCTGTTGGAGGGTGAAACCGAGGTCTTTGAGCGCGATGATCCGGTTGAGGCGGGCGAGCTGGGCCGCCGTGTAGTGGCGGTAGCCGTTGTGGGGGTCGACATGGGCGGGGCGCAACAGGCCGGTCGCGTCGTAGTGACGCAGCATCCGGACCGAGACGCGGCCGTGCCGGGCGAAGTCTCCGATGGTGAACATGATGTCTCCGAGTCGACCGCCTGACACGGTGTGAGGGTCAAGAAGCTACCCGGCGGGCGGAGAACGGCGGAGGGCGGGGGCGCCGTACCCGATCTCGGGCCACCGCCGTCGTCGCCCCGGTCGTGAACCGGGACCCATTCGACGTCCGGGCATCATCGAGGGGGTGCCGGACGGCGCTCGTCGGGTGGCGCCGCAGCGGCGGCCCCGGGGCGTTGTCAGTGCCACCTGGCAGGATGACATGGACGTCAACGTCGGCATGGCCGGCACGGAGAGCGGGCGACGGGCCGCGACGGATGCGGAGGAGGGGGTACGGATGAGAGATCTCGACGTCGTCAGGTTCGCGGACCGGGGGCGGAGCGTGTCGGTGGAGCTGGAGGACGCGGCGGGCGGCGGACGCCACGCGGGCCGGCACGAGGCCGAGATCGTGATCGAGACCGGCTTCGTCGGCGCACGCCTGCCGGTGCACTTCACCGACGCCGACCTCGCGGACCTCACCGCGTTCATGGCCGCCCGCGCCGCCGCCGAGGAGGACGGCGCCCTGCCCGACGGCTCGGTCACCGACTGGCCCGAGGCGGGACGCAGCGCCTACCTGCGGCTGCGCGCGGCCGACCCGTTCGTGGTGGACGTCCGCGACCCGGTCCAGAGCGGGGTGACGGTGACGGTGCCGCTGAACCTGCGCGACGGCTGGGCCACGCGCGCCGCCTCCCACCTGGACCGACTGCGCGCCACCCTCACCGACGGCCCCTGACCCGGGCCTGAGAAGAGGAGCGGAGGCGTCGACTGGTCGGGCTGGGGGGGGGTGTCGCGGAAGTCCCGCACGGCGTCCACGGCACCCGGCACGCACTCCCGCCGCCCCGGGCGAAGCCCCGAGTACGCCCAGTGCGAGGGCCTTCGCCCCGCACGCCGGGAGCACGCACCGGACAGCGCGGGCACCGCACAGGACTTTCGCACCACCCCCTGGGTCCTCCCTTCCGGCCGGCCTCTCACCAGCGGACGGCGGTGAAGTCGACCGGTCGGGCCCGCAACAGCCGGGTGCGCTCGGCCAGGGCGCCCAGGCGGCGGGACATCTCGTCGGCGGGCATCCGGCGGCGGTCGCCGTGGCCGGGGAGGACCCACTCGAACCGGAGCCGTCCCGCCACCCTGGCCAGGGAGGCGGCCAACTCCTCGATGGAGTACCAGGTCACGCTGTCCGCGACTTCGAGATCACCGGTGGTGCGCGACCAGTAGAAGCTGTCCCCGCTGAAGCAGTACCGGCCATCGGCGAGGTAGAGCACGCTGCCCGCAGTGTGGCCGGGCAGCGGCTGGGCGGTGACCCCCTCGCCGATCTCCAGCGGTTCGAGGCCCCGGATCACCTCGTCCGCGTCGGGCGCCGCATCGAGGTCGCCCTCGTGGATCCACAGCCGGGCACCGAAGTGGTCCGCGTAGCGGCGGCCGTGTGCGGCGTGGTCGCGATGGGTGAGCAGCACGTCCGTGACCGGGCCCGATGCCGCGTAGCGCTCGGCGAGCGCAGGGCTCCAGCGCGGCGTGTCGATCATCATGGCCGTCCCCGAGGGCCGCAGCAATAGGTAGGAGTTGGCCCCCGCGGTGTGCCGCGAGTTGTGGCCGCACAGCAGCACGCCGCCGTCCAAGGCCATCGGGAAGGGGTCGCGCCGCCGGTCCGGTGGCCCGGAGGTGTGACGGATGGAGCGGGTGGGACAGGCGAACACGGCCGCGTACAAGTGCCGCGTCTCCGCCTCGTCGCGCGGCGGGCGCGGGATCCGTGACGCTCCGTCGGCCTCGCCGATCAGTTCGGGCGCGAGCTGTCGCGCGACATCGCAGTTGGAGCAACGGTCGTCCACGTACCAGCCGTCCACGGCAGGTCTCCGTTCCGGGGCGAACGGCCCCGATCGGGGCCGTCCCTCAGGGATACCCCACCCCCCGCGGCAACGGCCAGGCCCTGCCGATCTTGTACTTTCGCCCCGGTGCGCTCTCACGGCGACACGCGTCCACGGGACACGGTGCGGGTTCACAGGGCGGACGGCCGGCGGAGGCGGGGGAGGGGCGCAGGGCAGAGCCGGGGTCTCGCGTGCTGCCTCCACGACCCCGGCGGGCCCTGATCCCGCCGTCGGCCGGCCTGCGATCGCGAGCGCCTGTCCACCTCACCCTGCGGTTTTCCGCAGGGTGAGGTGGACGGCCACCCGCATACCGCCGCTGAGCTGCGCTTTCCACCATGGAAGGGCAACGGGGCACACCGCCCCGCAGGACCTGAACCCGACCTTCCAGGAAGGCCGCAGCATGCATCCCTTCATCACTCTGGCGCTGTCCCGGCAGCCCGCGGACGGCTTCGCGGGCTGGGCCGCCGGACTCGTCGACACCATGGGCGGGCCCGGGGCCGGCCTGGCCATCGCCCTGGAGAACCTCTTCCCGCCGCTGCCCAGCGAGGTCATCCTGCCGCTGACGGGCTTCGCCGCCGGACAGGGCGTGCTCAGCCTCGTATCGGCCCTGTTCTGGACCACGTCCGGTTCGGTGGCGGGCGCGCTCGCCCTGTACTGGATCGGCATGCTCTTCGGCCGCGACCGCATGCACGCGATCTGGGCGAGGCTCCCGCTGGTGAAGGCCTCCGACCTGGAGCGCACCGAGCAGTGGTTCGCCCGGCACGGCACCAGGGCGGTCTTCCTCGGCCGGATGGTGCCCATCTTCCGCAGCCTGATCTCGGTACCGGCCGGCGTGGAGCGCATGCCGATGCCCGTGTTCCTGATGCTGACCGCCCTGGGCAGCCTGATCTGGAACGGCGTGCTCGTCCTGGCCGGCTACTGGCTCGGCGACCGGTGGGACGTGGTGGAGACCTATGTCGGCGTCCTGTCCAAGGCCGTCCTGGTGACGGTCCTGGTGGCGGTCGGGGCCTACCTGGCGGTCCGGCTGCGCGGCCGCGGCCGGACGCCCCGGCACCGCCGCACCCCGTGACCACCACCGCCCGGCTTGTGGCTGCCGCCCGGCTTGTGGCTGCCGCCCGGCCTGTGGCTGCCGCTCGGCCTGTGGCTGCCGCTCGGCTCGTGGCCGCTGCCCGGCCCGTGGCCGTCGCCCGGCCCGTGGCCGTCGCCCGGTACCTGACCACCCGGCGCACCCCGTGACCGCCGCCCACCCCCGCCCGGCCGGCCCGGGCCACCGTCCCACGCCCCGGGGACGATGTGAACGATCTTGTCCAGCCCGCAGTCCCCGACTAGGCTCGGACCCCGTGCCGGGGGACTCGACGATCAGCGAAACGGTTCGGCAGGAGGCCGCCCGGCGCCGCCCGTGGCCGCTGCGCGCCTGCGGGGTACTGCTCGGCTGCGCCACCGCCCTGCTGGAGCTGGCCTGGTTCCTCGTCCCGGGCGCGGCCCTCGGGCCCTTCCTCCTGTGGCCCCGCACCCGCCCGGACGCCCTCGGCCTCCTGCTCGGCGGCGCCCGCCGGCTGGCGGCCCTGGAGCGCGGCCGCCGCTCCGCCTTCTTCGGGGACCCCTTCCCCGCGCACTACGAGGCCTCCGGCCCCAAGATCCTGCGCTACCTGGCCGTCCGCTGCTACGCCGGCCTGCTGTGCGCGACGGTCCTCGGACTGCTCGGCTTCGGCGCGGCGCTGGCCGTGCTGCTCGTCGCGGGCGCCGTACGGGGCGGCCTGGGCTGGTCCGAGCTGCTGACGCAGGTCCTGCTGGGCGGCGTACTGCTCTTCCTCGGCCTCCAGGGCCTGCGCTCCCTGGTCGTGCTCGACGCGCGGATCGCCCGCGCGTGCTTCGGACCCTCCGAGCACGAGCTGCTCCGGGCCCGCATCGAGGAACTGGCCGGCAGCCGGGCCGCGGTGCTACGGGCCGTGGACTCCGAGCGGCGCCGCATCGAACGGGACCTGCACGACGGGGTCCAGCAGCGGCTGGTGGCCCTGGCGATGCTGCTGGGCCGGGCCCGCCGAAGCCGCGAGCGGGACCCGGAGCGGGCGGACGCCCTGCTGCTCCAGGCGCACCGGGAGTCCCAGGACGTCCTGACCGAACTGCGCGAGGTGGCCTGGCGGGTGTACCCGTCCGCCCTGGACAGCCTGGGCCTGGAGGAGGCGCTGGCCGGGGTGGCCGAGCGGTGCGCGATCCCGCTGCGCACCGAGTTCGACGCGGCCGGTCCGCTGCCGGGACCGGTGCGCACCGCCGCGTACTTCGTGGTCTGCGAGGCCGTGACGAACGCCGCCAAGCACTCCGGCGCCTCCGCCGTCTCGGTGCGGGTGGCCCGGCGCGGACCGGTCCTGACCGTACGGGTCGAGGACGACGGCTCGGGCGGCGCGGACCCGTCGGGCACCGGGCTGTCGGGCCTGCTCAGCCGGGTGGCGGCCCTCGACGGACTGCTGCGCGTCGAAAGCCCCGCGGGGGGACCCACCACCGTCACCGCGGAGCTGCCGTGCGCGTGATCCTGGCCGAGGACTCGACCCTGCTGCGGGAGGGCCTCGTACGCCTCCTCGTCGAGGAGGGCCACGAGGTCCTCGCCGCGCTCCCCGACGCGGTCTCGCTGGTCGAGGAGACGGCGGCGCGGCGGCCGGACATCGTCGTCGCGGACATCCGGATGCCCCCGACCCACACCGACGAGGGCCTGCGCGCCGCGGTGGAGATCCGCGAGCGCCTGCCGGAGGTGGGGGTCCTGGTGCTGTCGCAGCACGTCGAGCGAAGTTACGCCGCCCGGCTGCTGGCGGCGAACGCGGAGCGGGTGGGGTACCTGCTCAAGGACCGGGTGGCGCAGGTGGAGGAGTTCCTCGACGCACTGGAACGGATCCACGCGGGCGGGGCGGTGATCGACCCGGAGGTGGTGCGGCAGCTGGTCGTCCGCAGCACGCACGGCGATCCCCTGGCCCGGCTCACCCCGCGCGAGCGCACGGTGCTGGAGGCCCTGGCCCAGGGGCTGACCAACACGGCCATCGCGAAGGAGCTGCACATCTCGGTGAGCGCGGTGGAGAAGAACCTCAACACCGTCTTCGACAAACTGGAACTGCCCCACACCACGGACCGCAACCGCCGGGTCCTGGCGGTACTGCGCTACCTGGAGCACTGACGGCCCGCGCACCCCCGCAAGGACGCGCCCGAACATCGGACGTCGACTTCCCGCTGGTGCGCCCTGTGCGCCACGGGCGCCGCGTGCGCCCCGTGCGTCCCGGGCGTACGGTCGGATCATGGCGGCCGGCTACGACGTGGTGATCGTGGGCGGCGGGGCTGCCGGATGCGTGCTGGCGGCGCGGCTGAGCGAGGATTCGTCGACGCGGGTGCTCCTGCTGGAGGCCGGGCCGGACTACGCGGAGCTGCCCGCCGCGCTGCGCGACGGCTCCGGACCGCACACGGCCTCGCACGACTGGGGCCTGTCCAGCGAGCCCGGCCCGGCCGGCCGGGCCATCGCCCTGCCGCGGGGGAAGGTGATCGGAGGCTCCTCGACCACGAACGCGGCCTTCGCCCTGCGCGGTTCGCCGTACGACTTCGACGCCTGGGCGGAGCGCGGCAATCCCGGCTGGGGCTGGGACGACGTGCTGCCCCGGTTCGTCGCGGTGGAGACCGACCTGGACTTCGGCCGCGAGCCGTACCACGGCGGCCACGGCCCGGTTCCCGTCCGCCGGTACACGGGCGGGGAGCGCAGCGACATCGCCTCCGCCGGGCAGGCGGCGATCACGTCCACGGGCGTGCCGGCGATCGCCGACCACAACGCCCCGGGCGCCGTGGGGGTGGGCCCGCTCCCGGTCAACGAGGTCGGCGGGGAGCGCCTCGGCGCGGCCTCCACGTACCTGGCGGCGGCCCGGGCGCGGCGCAACCTCACCGTGCGCGGCGGGGCGCACGCCGCCTCGGTGCTCCTCCACCGCGGGCGCGCGACCGGAGTGCGGCTGGCGGACGGGGAGGACGTGCACGGCGATCGCGTGATCGTATCGGCCGGCACCTACGCCAGCCCGGCGATCCTCCTGCGGTCGGGGCTCGGCCCAGCCGACGAACTGCGCCCGCTGGGCATCGAGCCGGTGCTGGACCTGCCCGGCGTCGGACGCAACCTCGCCGACCACCCCGCGGTCTCGATCGACGTCGCCTACACGGGGGCGGGGCGTCCCCGGCGCGCCTTCCAGCTCGTCGCCACCCTGCACAGCGCGCGGACCGGCGAACACCGCGGGCCGCCGGACCTCCAGCTGATCGTCGGCGGCCCGTTCGACGACCCGGCCTCCCCGAGCGGCGCCACGTTCTTCGTCGGCGCCGCCCTGCTCACCCCGCGCTCGCGGGGCCGGCTCCGGCTGCGCTCACCGGACCCGCTCGCGGCACCACGCGTCGACCTGGGCTACTTCTCGCACCCCGCCGACCTGCCGCGGCTGGCGGAGGGGGTACGCCGCGCCTGGCGGGTGGCGCGGGCGGAACCGCTCGGCCCCCTCTCGGCGGGCGTGACGAGCGCGCCGGACGACGACGGCGACGAGGCGACCGAACGCTTCGTCCGCACCCACGTGTGGACCTACCACCACCCGGTCGGCACCTGCGCCATGGGCCCCGCCCCGGCAGCCGGGGCGGTCGTCGACCCGGCCGGCCGGGTGCACGGAGTGCAGCACCTCTGGGTGGCCGACGCGTCGATCATGCCGAACGTGCCGTCGGCGAACACCCACCTCCCCACCCTGATGCTCGCCGAACACCTCGCGGCAACGCTACGGGGCGAACCACCGCCGCCCACCGGCCCCGTCCGAGGCGGCGGCTAGCGTCGGCGGCGCACGGTTGCGCCATGCCGTCGGGAAGCACCGGGCAGCGGACGGCTCCTGCCCGGGCGACGGGACCCGGGCAGCCGGCGCCGCTCCCCTCCGGAGCCGGCCGGTACGGCCCGGGAGGTCGTCCTCCTCCATCCCCGGGCCGGGCGGACGGACACCGAAGACGGCTCGATCGGCGGCCCGCTGCCGTGACCGGCCTCGTCTTCCCCGCCGGCACGGACCTGTCGCAGATCCTGGGGTGCCCGCCGGTCCGCGAGGACGGCCAGTACGCGGCCAACACCGGCCTCCACCGGCGCGGCGCGGCCGTGACGGCAGCCGCCCCCACGGCCGGGGAACCGCCCGGCCCGCACACCGCGGACGGCCCGGCGCGCGCCGCGCCGGAGGACGCAGAGCCCGACCGCCCGTGCGGCGCGCACCCGCTCAGGCACCGCCGATGCGGTCGAGCAACGCACGGGCCTGGCCGGTGCGGACGTTGTCCGGGCCGAAGGCGGCCAGACAGGCGTCGTGGGCGGCCACGGCCCGCGAACGGGCCTCGGAGCCGCGGCCCAGCGCGAGGAGCGCAGAGGCAGCGGCCAGATCCACGGCCCCGGTTTCCGGGCCGCGCTGCTCCGGGGGCAGGCCGCGGTAGACCTCGCCGGCGCGCTCCGCCGCGGCCAGGGCCTCCTCGTGGCGACCCTGGGCATGGAGGCTGAGGGCCAGGGAGAGCAGCACGATCAGGGTGGGCTGGTCCGGCTCGCGAGGGGCGGCGAGGAAGTCGCGGGCCAGCCCCTCGACCGCCGGGTGGTCCCCCAGCGCGTTGAGGGCCGCGATCCGCCCGTTGAGGGCGGCCATCACGATGAACGGCGTTTCCGGTGTCGCGTTGCGGGACGCGGTCCGCATGACGTCCACGCACTCCGCCTCGCACGCGTCGTGCCGGCCGAGCAGGTTCAGGGCCTGCGCGCGGTCGGTGCGCAGCTTCAGGGTCATCGGGTGTTCCGCGCCGAAGATCCTGCCGAAGTCCGGCAGGAGGGCCTCGAACGTGGCGAGCGCCTCGGCGTGGTGCCCCTGGGCGATCGCCGCCAGTCCGGCTATGCCCAGCGCCAGCGGCCCGAACGGGTCGTCGTGCAGCGGCGCCCGGGCCGCGGCCACGGAGCGGGCCTCGGCCTCGGCCTCGGCATAGTGCCCCGCCTGGTACAGCGCCGTGGCCCGCGCCGGCGGGTATGCCGCCGTCGGACCGGCTTCGCCTTCACCGTGCGACCGAGAGAGTGTCATGCCCCGAGCATATGAAGGCCGGGCACGCCCGTACGGAGAACGCGGAAAAGAGAGGAGGAAGGCCGGCACCCGGCCCGGGCGCAGAGGAAATCCGGTTGCCGGCACGCGCCGCGTCGGACAGCCTCCCCCTCATGACCACACGCAAGGGCGGGCGGCCCTCTGGCCGTTGACCGGCACACGGTGGACGCGCGACGGGTTCACCCCCGCGCATCCCACCCTCTTCCACCACGCACGGACCCTCCGCCACCGCTACGGCCCCGGCCCATGGCCCGCCGCCGGCGATCCGCTCCCCGACACCCACCCGCCCGACACCGACCACGGCCACGGCTCCGGCACCAGCCACGGCACCGGCCCCCGCCTCGGCACCGGCCCCCGCCTCGGCATCGGCAGCGGCACCGGCACCGGGGGCCCCCGCCTCGGCACCGGCACCCGCCTCGGCACCGGCACCGGCACCCGCCTCGGCACCGGCACCGGCACCCGCCTCGGCACCGGCACCGGCCCCCGCCTCGGCACCGGCCTTGACAGCGGCACCGGCCTCCGTTTCGTCGGCGGCGGTGCGGACGCACTGCTCCGACCCGCCCCGGACCACCACGGCACGGCCCCGCCCACCGGCGCCGAACTCGCCGGCCACCTCGCACACCTGCTGCCGACCGCCGCCGCCCCCGGTCTCGGCGGCGCCGCGTTCAGGCGCCTCCACGCGCTCCTCGCCACGTGCTCGCCGATCGACCTCGCCGACGACCTCAGCGCCGAGGTCCGCCGCCGCGGGCTGCCGTCCGACGGCCTGCGCCTGCTGGGCCGGCAACTGGCCGGCACGGTACCCACCGGGCCCCCGTCAAGATCGGCCTCGTGCTCCTGGGCCTGGGCGGCGACACCCGTGACCGGGACCTGCTGCTCCTCCTCGGCAGCCTCGACGAGTTGACCCTCTACGCGGCCGTCGCGCTCCACCGCTACCAGCCCGACGGTGACCGGGCAGTCCACACCCTCGCCCGACAGGTGGCCGGCTGCGGGCGCATCCTGGCCGCCATGGCCGAGGGCCAAGGGGGACCCGCACCCGGCCTGGCCGACTACGCACACGCCGTACCCGTGCTGCGCCGCTACGCGGACCTGGTCCCGACCCGGGCGCCCACCATCGCCGCTCTCCGCGACCTGATCGGCATCACCCTGTTCTTCCGCCGCCCACCCGGGAAACCGCCCTGGCAACCCGTCGACATCGCGTACCTGACGGCCCGCTACGAGGCCCTGCTGCACGAACCCCACTGGCGCACCCTCGTCCTCGACCACCTGGCCGACCCCCACCGCCCCGACTTCCACCTCGCCCTGCACCCCGCCGACGTCCTGGACATCGACCCGACGGCCCCACTCCTGGCACGTCTGGAGACCGGACCGTCCCTCCTCGACCCGGCCTGGTCCCGTGCCCTGCGCGGCGCCGACCGCCGGCACGCCGCCCACATCCTCGACCTGGCCGAACGACGTCTCACCACCACTCCCCGCCCCGAACGCGACCACGCCCTCCTCGTCTTCGCCCACCTCCTGCGGGGCCATCCCGCACACGGCTGGCCCCTGCTGCGGTCCGCACTCACCGACAGCACCGCCGAGGCCCGCCGCACCGCCCTGACCACCCTCGCCGCCTGGCCCGCCCACACCCTCACGCCCGAGGCCGCCGACCTCCTGCACCCCGCCGACACGCCTCGGCGGGACGAAGCGCAGGGATGAGCCGACGGCACGGCGGGCCGTGGCCGCCCCGCAGGCCCCCTCAGCCGTGCCGACGACGCAGGAACACGAAGGCCGCAGCCGCCGCCGCGAGTGCCCCCGGTGGGCTTCAGGGTCCGCGGCCTCGGGAACGCCTTGGACGCGCTCCGGTGTCCCCGTCATCACCGTCACGGTTGCGGAGGTCTTGTGAATTCCCGGAGTCCTGGTCGCCTCGGCGACGGTCCCGCGGCCGCGCCGCCTCCGGGCCGTCCTGCGGCCGTCGGGTCCGGCGCGGGCGCTGCCGCGCACCGCCGCCCCGTACGCCGCCCGCGACGAGGAGACGCAGTCGGCGGTCACCGGCGGAGCGCCGCCGGACCTGGTGGAAGTCGCCGCTGCGGTGGCGTCGGCGGGCACCCGACCGGCCTCCCCCGGAGTCGCGTCCCGTACGAGGGCGGGCCGCCGGTGGCGGCCGGACCAGTCCCCTCGGCAGCCGGGTGCCAGGGTGGTGCAGACCCCCTGATGCCTGGTCATTTGCCCACTCCGGCATGGCGCTTGCCATACGCACGCCCTATTGGACGGGGCAGTTCCGCTGGATAGCATGCGCCCGAATACAAGATCACCCGTGCATGACGCCAGGCATGAGAAGGCCTTCCCGACGGCAGTCGTGCGGGCCCGCGAGCGCGTCGGCACGACGGCTGAAAGGCGATTGCGAGTGAGGCGTGACCCCGGGCTCGTGGTGCCCCCCATCTACACCCCCATCCCCACGGCCATCCACCCGCGCCACGCGGCGGTCGAAGCGCACGTCACCACGTGGGCCGAGTCCTTCCAGGTGGGCTCCCCCGCGCTGCGCGCACGGCTCCTGCGCCACAGCATCGGCACCTTCGCCGCCCGCATCCTGCCCGACGGGCGCGAGGAAGTGGTGGAGCTCGTGGCCGACTTCGTCCTGTGGCTCTTCGCCGTGGACGACGGGATGTGCGAGGAGGGCGCCCTGGGCCGAAGACCGGGGGAGCTGGCGGCCGCACTCCACCGCCTGCTGCGCGTGGCGCAGAACCCGGAGACCCCCATGCTGGGCGACGACCCCCTCGCGGAGGCACTGCGCGACCTCCGGCTCCGCGTCTCGCGGTACGGCACCGCCGGCCAGGCCGCCGCCTGGTGCAACGCCCTGCGCGAGTACTTCTTCTCCGTCGTCTGGGAGGCGTCCCACCGCAGGGAGGAAACCGTACCCAGCCTGGACGACTACACCCTCATGCGCCTCTACGACGGCGCGACCACCGTGGTCTTCCCGCTCATCGAGATGGGCCACGGCTACGAACTGCCGACGCACGAGCGGGACCAGCCGTCCGTCCGGGCGGCGGGCGAGATGGCCTCCTTCGTCATCACCTGGGACAACGACATCCTCTCCCACCACAAGGAGAGCAGGGGCGACGGCTACTACCTCAACGTCCTGCGGGTGCTCCAGCACGAGCGCGGCCTGACGCCCGCCCAGGCCCTGGACGCCGCGATCGACCAGCGCGACCGCGTCACGGACCTCTTCATGCGCCTGCGCGAGGACCTCCAGGCCTCGGCGAGCCCCCAGCTGCGCCGGTACCTCCAGGGGCTGGGCAGCTTCATCCGGGGCTCCCAGGACTGGGGCGTGTCCTCGCACCGCTACACCACCCCCGAGGACCCCGCCAGCCTCCCCACCCACTTCCGCGACACTCCCAGCACCGACGACCGCGAGCCCCTGGAGATCCCCCCGGTCTCCTGGTGGTGGGACATGCCGCCCAGAACGCTCGAAGGCATGCCGCGCCCCCGCACACGGGCCACCTCCCTGCTCGCGCCCACGCCCTGAAGAAAGGATTCACCAAAGATCGAGCTCGTGGTCGCGGTCGCGGTCGTGGTCACGGCCGCCCGGGCCCTGGACCCGAGGTCAGGCGCACCGGGCGCGGGCGAGCGTACGGTGCCACCCCCCGGCGGTATCGAGCAGCAGCGCGTCGGCGTGGTGACGGGCGATCAGCTGGAGGCCGACGGGCTCGCCGTCCGGTGTGCGGCCGGCGGGCAGGGTGATCGCCGGATGGCCGGAGAGGTTGAAGGCCCAGGTGAGTGCGACGCTCATGTGCGTCCCGGGGCCGTCGTGGCCGTGCGGCGGCCGGGGTGTCGTGGGGGTGGCGAGGAGATCGGTCTCCTCGAAGGCGTCCCTCAGGACCTGCGCGTTGCCCCGGGCCAGGGCTTCGGCGCCCCCGTCTCTTGTCCCGGCGCGCAGGGCGGTCCAGGCCGGAGCCGGATCGCGTAGCTCCACCGGATGCCCGACGAGGCGGCACAGTCCGGCTCGGGCGATCCGGTGCACGGCGTGCAGAGCGCAGGCCGCGACGTCCGGGGCGGTCTCCGCGTAGCCCAGGGTGGGGGTCCAGGAGACCCGGAGCGTCCGCGCCGCCGGCGCCGGGGAGTGGGCGGGGACGACCGCGCGGAGGTAGGCCGCGGCGTCGGCCGGGTCGCGGGTGATCACGCCGGGACTGTTGAGTCCGGCCCGGTCGCGGGCGGGCAGCAGCCCGTTGGTGGGCTTGAAGCCGATGACGCCGCACCATGCGGCGGGGATGCGTACGGATCCCGCTCCGTCGGAGCCGGTGGCCAGAGGCACCAGACCCGCTCCGACCGCGGCCGCGGAACCGGCGGACGAGCCGCCCGGGGACCAGTCGGGGTTCAGCGGGTTGAGGGTGGGCCCGCGATCGGTGGAACCGTAGGTCTGCCAGCCCGTGCCGCGCCGCGGCACGGAGGTCGCGCCGATCGGCACGCACCCCGCGGCGACCAGGCGCCGGTTCTGCGCTGAGCGGGCGCCCTCGCTCGCCTTGACGGCGATCGGGACGCCGGCCAGCGGCAGCACCACCCCACGGGCCACTTCCGCGTCGACCTCCGCCGCCCGGGCCCGGGCGGCATCCGCCCACAGGGCGGTGAAGGCACGGAGCGCACCGTCACGTTCGACGCCGACGGCCAGCGCGGTGTCCACCACCTCGCGGGCCGTGACCGTGCCGCGGCTGACCAGGCCGGCGATCTCGACGGCGGAGAGCGAGGAGTACAGGTGAACGTCGAGCATGGCAGACCTCCTGGTCCCGGGTGCCGTGTCAGCGTGCGGTCCCTCGTCGCCGCCTGGCGCCGGTTCCACTGGAGAACGTCGGGTCGGTGGAGGTCAGGTCGCAGCTGGCCGCCCACAGGCGTGCTGCGGTCGGGGTGTCGGTCAGATGGTTCCAGAGGGGTTCGGTCCTCGGCGCACCGCGCAGCCCGAACGCCCGGGGAGCCAGCATCCGGCCGCCGCGCACGCCCGGGTCGAGCACGGCCCGGACAGCGGGCCAGGCGGCGCTGTCCTTGCCCTGGACGACGAGGCGGAGCGGCAGGCGGCTCAGCCGTGTGCCGGTGGTGCGGACGTGGAACGGCGGGCGCGAGGGGGTGAGGGAGTCGAGTGCGCCGCCGGGGTGGACGAGCACGCTGAGCGTCGTGCTGCCGACGGCCCGCAGACGGCGGTCGAGTTCGAGGGCGAAGAGCATCTGGGCGAGCTTGGAGCGGGCATAGGCGCGTTTGGGCCGGTAGTCGTGCGTGCTCTGGAGGTCGTCGGGGTCCAGGCGTTCGGACTTGGCGGCGAAGCTGCCGGTGGTGACGATCCGGCTCCCCGGGGTCGCCGCGAGCAGGGGGGCCAGGTGGTGGGTCAGGGCGAAGTGCCCCAGGTGGTTGGTCGCGAACATCAGCTCGTGGCCGTCGCGGGTTTCGCGGCGCGGCGGGTGGTCGAGCGCCACGCCGGCGTTGTGGACGACCGCGTCGAGGCGGTCCAGCCCGAGCGCGTCCACGGATGCCCCGAGCGACGCGTGATCGGCCAGGTCCAGCGGTACGTGCCTCACGTCCGCGCCGGGGACGCGCGACACGATGGAGGCGATCGCCGCACCGGCCTTCGCCCCGTCGCGGCTGCCGAGGACGACCGTGGCCCCCGTTCCGGCGAGCTGCTCGGCGACGAAGTACCCGATGCCCGCGTTGCCGCCGGTGACCAGGAAGGCCCTCCCTTCGGCGCGGGGCAGCCGGTGGACGTCCCACGGCGGGGTCTGGGGTACGGGGGGTGCGGACGGCACGAGGGGCTCCCGGAAGGTCGGAGTGGTCTGGAAGGGTGGGCGGACCCGCACGGTTCACGGCCGGCCCTGACCTGTTCCCAGGCTCTCGGAGGCCACCCACAGCGCGCCGACGGGCCACTTTCCGCGCCGACATCCGACCGACAGCGCCGACGGCGGCCCGCCTCCTCGTACCGAGGAACGCGCACGGCACCTCAGCCGCGTCGCCGAGCCGGGCCCGCCCGCGACCCCGCCGCCGATCCCGGCGCCCGGCCGCCCGCGGTCCCTCACTGGATCAGGTCGGTGTGCGGGTGGCCTCCGTTCGCCGGGCAGGCGTACAGCTGGAGGTGATTGGCGTCCAGCACCGTGACCTCGGGCGGATTGGACCGGCTGTCGTCGGATGCGCCCGGGACCCGGTCCTCGTACGGGGTCCAACTCGTGCTGCTGCGGTTCCATTCGGACGAGGCGATGGTCAGCAGCGGCGTCATCGCCGTACCGCAGGCCACGCAGAACCGCGGCACGGGGTCGGTGAGCCCCCACGGGGCCCAGCCGCCGATCTTCCAGCCGGGGGCGTGGGACAGCGCGTCGTCATAGAGCGCCTCGGGGTAGGCATCGTCGACCACGACGCCCGCCGCCCGCCAGGGCGCGGGGTCCGTGAGCTGCCGCTTCAATTCCTTCGGGAGTTCAAGGAAATCGGGGTACTCGGTGACCTGCTCCGGAGCGAGCACGCACGGCTCGGGCACGTAGAGGTCCTCGTCCGCGTCGAACGGCTCGGGCGGCGCGGCCGGCACGTCGGTGACGTCCGCGGCGGTGCTCCAGAACAACTCGATCGGAATGCTTGAGTCCGGATCGTGCTCCGAAGGGCACCACAGGACCTGCAGCACGTCGCTCCGCCCGGGTGGCCGCAGCAGGGGTATGTCCCGCGCGTACAGCTGGGCCACGGGCACCAGGGGGTGGGGCCGTTCATGCCCGATGCGGCAGTGCGGCCAGGGTTGCCGTGCGGGCCACAGCAGGGGCCCGCCGATCGAGCTGTCGTGCACGGTGGGAGAGCCGGGACGCGGATGCAACCGGACCGCTGGGCGGGCCAGCGGGGCCAGCGCGGGGAAGACCGCGGCGACGTCGACCGGCCGCGGCGGGGTGGTACGTGTGCCGTTCATGGTGACGATCTTGCCAACACGCTCTGACAACGGGGCCCCACCCGAGGGGACGAGCCGGCCGCGGGAGGACAGCCCTGGGTGCCGCTGTCCTGGGTTGCCGGGGGCGGATCCTGCAGCCCCGGGTGCCGCCGTCCCGGGCGGCCGGGGCGCCGGGGCGCGGAGCGGCGGGCCAGCGGTCCGATAATCCGTAGGGGCGGGGGCGGACCCCGGGGCACAATGCCCGCGATGACCTTCACCGCCGGCGAGCTGCTCGCCGCCCTCGAGCCCCTGTCCCATGCCGACCGGCTCCGGCACACCGCCCTCACCGCCCACCGGCTCGCCCGCAAGGGGGAACTGCGGCCCCTGCTCGACGCCCTGGACGCGCTCGGCCCGTACGAGCGCCGCCTCGCCGCGCTCGCCGCCCTGGCCGGCGGGGAGGCCGGCCACCTGGGAGCCCGGCTCGCCGACCCCGATCCCGTGGTGCGCCGGTATGCCGTGCGGGCGGCCCGGCGGCTGCCCGTGCCGGACGCCGCCGTCGAAGCCGCGCACGACGACGCCCCCGCCGTGGTCCGCGCCGATCTGGCCCGGCTGCTGCGCGACGGGCGCCGGGCCGGGCTCGCCGAGCGGCTGGTGCCCCGGGTGCGCACCGAGTACGGGGACCGGGACGCGGCCCGCCTGCTGGCGGGCTGCTCGCCGGAGTTCACCGCCCGGCTGCTGCCCGAGCTCGCCGGGGCGCTCGCCCCCGAGGGCTGGAACACCCTGGCCGTCCGCCACCCCGCCGCCGTCCTCGACCAGGCGGAACGCGAACTGGGCGACCTCCCCGAGCGGTTGCGCGACCGCTGGTGGAAGCACCACGCCACCGGCATCGCCGCCGCCCTGCCGGCCGCGCCCGGCCGCGTGCTCGACCTGCTGGAGCGGCACGGACCCGGCTCCCTGCCCGGCCCGGTGCACGACCGGCTGGGCGACCTCGTGGCGGTGGACGCCGAACGCGTCGCCCACTGGCTCGCCGACCCCGCCCGGACGCACGGGAGGTGGGAGCGGCTGCCCGGACGGGCCGTCCTGGAGCGGCTGGCGGCGGCCGACCCGCCGTCCCTGCCCGGTCTCGCGTCGCGCTGGTTCCACCGGGGCGCCTTCCCCGCGCTGCTGCGGTCACTGCCCCCGTCCCGCCGGGCCGCCTTCCTGGACGCCGTCCTCGCCGCCCGGGCTCCGCGCGCCGGGCTCCGCGCGAACGAGGGGCTGCTCGCCCTGCTGCCCGCCGACGAGCGGCACGCCCGGGCCCGCGCCGCGCTCGCGGAGCGCCGCGCCGGAAGCGGTGCCGCCCGGGAGGTCTGGGGCATGCTCTCCCTGCTGCCGCCCGCCGAGGCCCGCCCCGGGCTGCTGGCGGCCCTCGCCACCGGTGACGCCGACGACCGGGGGTCCCTCTGGACCTGGCTCGCCCTGAACGCGGGCCGCACCCGCGTGCCGGGGGAGGTCGCGGAGGTCCTCCTGCTGGCCGCCGGCCGGCTGGCCAACGAGCGCGATCCGGTACGCCAGGAGGCCCTCGACGCCTTCGCGGACCTGCGCCCGTCCCTGCTCCTGGCCGCCCTCCACGAGGCCCTGCCCACCGCCGGCGCCGGGGAGCGGACGGAGCGGACCGGGGCCGCCCTCCTGGAACGGCTGTGCCGGGACGCCCTGCGGGCCCGGGACTGCTCACCGGCGACCCGGCGCACGGTCCGGAAGCTGACCCTGAACCTGCTCGCGGCCTCCGCCGAACCGACCGGGGCCGACCCGGCCGACGGCTCCGGCGCCGCGCGGACCGCCGTACGCATCGTGGAGGCGCTGACCGCGCACACCGGCGCGGTGGACCTCGGCAGCCTGGGCGACGGGCTTCCCGTACGGGGGATCCGCGCGCTGCTCGGCGTCCTCGGCCCGTGGCTCGACCGGGCCGCCGGCCAGGGGGACTTCACACCCCTGCTCGCGCTCACCGCCTCCTGCGGGCACCGCGCCCACCGGGTCCCCGAACTCCAGGACCGCCTCGAACGGTCCCTGCGCATCTGCCCGGACGGGGTGTTCGGGAAGCTCGCGGCGGCCTGGCTGGCCGCCCCCGCGACCCGGCGCGCGCGGGTGGCCGTACTGCTGGAGCGGGAGCCCTCCGCGGCCTTCGTGCCGGAGGTCCTGGCCGTCCTCGCCGCCGAGCGCACCGACCTGCTGGACCTGGCGCTGACCGGTGGTCCGTCCCCGGACGGACGCTTCCCGGCGGCCGGGGCCGCCCGCCCGCTGCCGCCCTTCCGCCACGCCGACCGGTGGCTGCCCCGGCAGCAGCGGGCGGCCGTCCGGCTGGCCGCCGCCGTGCTCGCCGATCCGGGCCGGGGGCTCGACGAACGGGCCGCGCTGCTCCGCGCGGTGGCCCCCGTACCGGAGTACGGGCGGGAACTGCTCCGGCGGTACGCCCCCACCGGGGCGGCCGGGGCACGGCCGGACGAGGGCGAAGGGAGCGCCGCCGAAACGGTGCTGGGCGCGGCGGCCCTGGACGCGGCCGCCCGTACGGACGACCCGGCCCCGGCCCTGGAGGCCCTGCTCGCCCTCGCCGGGGACGACCGGGCCTCGGCCGCTTGGAGCGCGGCGGGACGCGCCGCCGCGCACGCCCGGCCCACCCGGGTCGCCGCCCTGCTCCGGGACGTCCTGACCCGCGAGAGCGGGGTGAAGGTCACCGTGCGGAAGGCGGCCGCCCGGCTCGCCGTGCACCACCTGTCCCCGGGCGCCGCCACGGCGCTCCTGAGCCGGGTGGGCGGCACCCCGGGCGTCCATCCGGACGTGCTGGCCACGGTCGTCGGCCTGGCCCCGGGGCTCCTGCCGGCCGAGGAGATGTGGGCGCTGCTGGAATGGGCGGCCGCCGACGGACCGGAGGCGGCCCGGTCCGCGCTCCTGGCCCCGGGACCGGCGGACCTGGCCCCGGCCCACCGGGCCCGGTACGGGGAGCTCGTCGCCCGGCTGCCCTTCGTCGCGGAGGATCCGACGGCGGGACGCGCCCTGTCCGTCCTGGGCGACTGGGCGCGGTACACGCCCGCGGCCGGTGCGGCGCTGGCGGAGGTCTACACCGACCTCTCCTCGCCCCGCAGCGCCACGCGGGCGGGCTACGCGCTGAGGAGCCTGGCCGGGTCCGGGCTGCCCCACCCCACGGGCGGCGTGGAGCCCGGCAGCCTGCTGCACGGGGTCGTGGACCGGCTCCTGGACCTCGTCGCGGCCGGTGAACCGGAGGGCGGAGGGCCCGGCCGGGACCTGCCGGCCCGCCGCCGCCTGGAGGGGCTCATCGGTCCACGGGTCGGCGACCCGCGCACGTGCGCCGCCCTGGCCCGCAGGCTGGAGGGCGTACCGGCGCTGGCCCCCACCCGTACCTCGCTCCTCGTCGGGGCGGTGGACCTGACGCAGGACGGGCCCGGACTGCGGCGCGCACTGGACGAGTTGGCCCGCGCGGTGCGGGGCCGCCCGGTCCTCGCGGTACGGGCGGCCGAGAAGCTGGAGGAGGCGCACCGGTACGGCGACCCGCTGCCCGACCCCGCCCCGGCCCTCGACGCCGTCGGCCGGCTGGCGGACGGCGGCGGTCTCGCGGAGGGCCTCCTCGCGGTAGCCCTCGCCGGCGTCGTCGGGGCCCGCCAGCACTGGCCGGACGTCTGCCGCGCGGCCGTCGTGGCACTGCGCCGCCACCCGGACCTGGAGGTGCGGGAGACGGCGTACGCGACGGTCCTGGGCGGCAACTGAGCGGGGGCGCCGTCCGGTTCGCGATGGTCACGGTCCCGTCACAGAGATCGATTGAATGTGTTCAAAACCCTGGGCGGCGGGCCTACTCTGACCCCTCCGCAACAGGGGAGGGACCCGATGTCCGAGAACACCGCCGACCACGCCCAGGAGGCGGACCGGGGAGTACCCGCCCAGGCTCCGCCTCCGCCGCCCGCCCCCGGCCTGCCGGGACACGACCGGACGGCCTGGCTGCTGTACCAGCACCACCTGCGCCGGCGGCAGCTCCAGGAGGAGGCCGCCGCGAGGGCGGCGAACTCCACGTGGCGGCGGATCCGCCCGGCCGACGCCGCCCCGATCCGCACCGTCACCCTGGCCGCCGCGCTCGCCGCGGGCGTCGCCAGCGCCGTCCTCCTCGGGGACGGGGTGGGCCCCGGGCTGCTCCTCGCCGCGCTGCCCGCCATGGTGGCCGCGTACGCCTCGGCCCGCGCCGCCGGCCGCAAGGCCCGCCCCTGGAGCCTGGTGTGGGCGGCCGGGTGCGCGGCGCTGCTCGCGGTGCCGGCGCTGCGCGACTCCGCCTGGCCGTCCACGCTGGCGGTGCTGGCCGCCGTGCCCCTGGCCGCCCTGGCCCTGCACGGCACCCGCAGATGGCCCGGTGTCGTGCTCGGCCCGCTCGGCTTCCTCGACAGCGCCGTCAGCGGGGTCGGCTGGGCCTGGGCGGGCGTCCGGGCGCGCGGCGGCGGGACGGGCCGGGAACACTGGCTGCCCGTGGCCAAGGCGGCCGTGGTCGCGGCGGTCCTGCTGGTGCTGTTCGGAGGGCTGTTCGCCTCCGCCGACGCGGCCTTCGCCGACCTGCTGGGCGCTCTGATCCCCGACGTCTCCGTGGGGGAGGGGCCGCTGCGGATCCTGCTCTTCCTGGCCGGCACCGTCCTCGCGCTCGCCGCCGCCCGCACGGCCGCGGCCCCGCACCGCTGGGACCGGATGGAGTCCCGTCCGGGCACGCCGCGTTCCCGGGTGGAGTGGAGCCTGCCCCTGGTCCTGCTCGACCTCCTCTTCGCCGGCTTCAACGCCGTCCAGCTGGCCGTGCTGTTCGGCGGCTACGACGAGGTGCTGGAGAGCACCGGGCTCAGCCACGCCCAGTACGCGCGCCAGGGGTTCTGGCAGCTGCTGTGGGCCACCGTCCTCGTCCTCGCCGTCATCGCGCTCGCCCTGCGCTGGGCCCCCCGGGGCACGGCCGCCGACCGCCGCCTGGTCCGGGCGGTGCTGGGCACGCTGTGCCTGCTGACCCTGGTGGTGGTCGCCTCCGCCGTGCGCCGCATGGACCTGTACGTCGCCGCGTACGGACTGACCAGGCTGCGGCTGTCCGTGGTCACGACGGAACTGTGGCTGGGCCTGGTGATCGTGCTGCTGATGGCGGCCGGGGTGGCGGGCGGCCGCTGGCTGGCCCGCGCGGTGGTCGCGAGCGCGGCGGCGACCGTACTGGCCTTCGGGCTGGCCTCGCCCGACGGGATCATCGCGGAGGCGGGCGTCACCCGCTACCAGCGGGACGGCGAGATCGACCTGGCCTACCTGCGCGGACTGTCGGCGGACGCCGTCCCCGCCCTGGACCGGCTGCCCGAACCCCAGCGCTCCTGCGCCCTGCTGACCCTCCGCGACGACCTCCGCCGGGACGGCGGGGCCCCCTGGTACGCCACGAGCCTGGGCGAGCACCGCGCCCGGAAGATCCTGCGCGAACGCCCGCTCGCGGCCGACCTGAGCGAATGCGTGCGCCGCGACGCGTACACCGTCCGCCGTCCTTAGACGTCTGAGGCCGTCCGTTCCGGGACGTGGTGTCAGCGCGCGAACTTCTCGATGGCCTCCGGGGTCACGGGGGTGAAGAAGTTGACGAGGTTGCCGTCGGGGTCGCGGAGCAGGAGCGACCGGTTGCCCCAGGGCATCGTGGTGGGCTCCGTCACGAAGTCGGTGACGAAGCCGGTCAGGTCACGGTGCACGCGGTCCACGTCGTCGACGAGGAACTCGGTGATCACGCTGTGGTTGTCCGCCGGGCGGGCGGAGCCCGGGGCGAACAGCGGGACGGTGCGGGTGCCGGCGATCGCGAGGGTGGCGCCCGCGGTCCCGAGCTCGGCGAAGTCCTCGGTGGCCCACACCGCCCGGGCCCCCGTGGCCCGCTCGTAGAACGCGACGAGGCGCGCCACGTCGCCGGTGATGATGCGGATCGAGACGAAGTCCATGGGAATCTCCTGGGTCGTACGGGATGCGTGTTGCGTCGCAGACTAGGAGGAATAGCGGACAGAACCGGTCCGGTATCGGCACTAGGCTGCGGACATGTCCCGACCTACCGCCCGCGTCCTGACCCTCCTGGAGCTGCTGCAGTCGGGCGGCACCCGGACGGTGGCCGAACTCGCCGACCGGCTCGGCGTCGAGGGCCGCACCGTGCGCCGGTACGTGGACCAGCTGGTGACCGACCTCGACGTGCCCGTGGAATCGGTGCGCGGCCGCTACGGCGGATACCGGCTCGCCCCCGGCTACCGCCTGCCCCCGCTCATGCTCAGCGACGACGAGGCGCTGGCCGTGCTGCTCGGGCTGCTCGCCGGCCGCCGCACAGGGCTGACGACGACCGGGCGCACGGCGGGCGAGACGGCGTCGGCGAAGATCCGGCGGGTACTGCCCCGGCACCTCGCCCACCGGCTCGACACCCTCCTCGACGCCCTCGCCTTCACCGACCGGCCCGGCGACTTCGACCCCCCCGACTCCGGGGTCCTGCTCACCCTCGCCGACGCGGTGCGCCACCGCAGACCGGTCTCGATCCGCTACACCGACCGCGACGGACGGCGCAGCGAACGCACCCTGCACCCGGACGGGGTGGTCGCCCACGCGGGACGCTGGTACGTCACGGGCGAGGACGTCCGGATCGGCGAGGACCGGACCTTCCGGCTCGACCGCATCACGGACGCACGGACCCTGCCGGGCTCCTTCGAAGCGCCCGACGCCGCCGATCCGGCACGGCGCCTGCTGGAAGGGTTCGCCACGGCCGGCCACCGGCACGAGGTGACCCTGCGGATCCACGGGACGGTCGGGCAGATCCGCGCCCACCTCCCCGCCGCCGTCGCGCTCCTGCGGGAGTACCAACACGAACACGAACACGGGCACGGGCACGAGCCCGTCGCGGACGAGGACCGGGCGGCCGAGCGCTGGCTGCGCGTCGAACTGCGGGCCGAACGGCTCGACTGGCTGCCCCCGGTACTCGCCGCACTCGACCGGCCCTTCGTCATCGAGCGCCCCGAGGAACTGCGCGCCCTCGTCACCGCGTTCGCCGATCGCCTCACGTCCTACGCCCGCGCGGCCCGAGAGGGCGCCTCCTGAGCGGGTGCGCGATCCTCGCGGCACGCACGCACGGTGTGGTCAGGGCCCGTGGCCGCGTCCGTCCCGCGGGCCGAAGGCACCGAGGACCTCGGCGTCGGTCGCGCGGGCGTGCAGGAAGTGGTCGGCCCAGTCGGTGATGCCGGGGAAGGCCGACTCCCGGCCGAGCCGGGCGGCCGCGGCCCGCAGGTCGAAGCGCGTGGTCCGGAGGTCGACGCCCGGGCCCAGGAGCGCCCAGTGCGCTCCGGCCCGCCCGTAGGGCATGCCGACGCTGCCGGGGTTGACCACCAGGCGGCCGTGGGCGAGGCGGACGAACGGCATGTGGGTATGGCCGCAGACGACGGTGCGTATGTCGGCGTCGAGTCCGTCGAAGACCTCCTCCCAGCGGTCGAGCCGGGAGTCGACCAGGACGATCTCCTCGTCGTCACGGGGCGTGGCGTGGCAGAAGAGCACCTCTCCCAGGCCGTCCACGGACAGGGTCCGTGACCGCGGCAGCGAGCCGAGCAGGTCGAGATGGTCCTCGCGGAGCTGCGAGGCGGCCCAGGGACCGATCGGGTCGGGGATGGTCTCGCGCTGCCCCCGGCGGTATTCGAGGAGCTCGCGGTCGGCGTTGCCGCTGATCCAGACGACGCGTTCGCCGAGGCCGGTCAGCAGGTCGAGGACCTGCGCCGGCTGCGGGCCGGCGGTGATGTCGCCGGTGAGCACGATGCGGTCGGCGGCGCCGACCTCGGGTTCGGCGAGCACCGCCTCCAGGGCGGGCAGGACTCCGTGGATGTCGGACAGGACGGCGACTCGGTTCAGCATGGGCACCACTGTGGGACGAGGACGGCCGAGCGGTGTGCTCTTTCGCGCTGCGCGAAGTTCCGGCTGCGCGTGGTTCCGGCTGTCCGGGCTTCCGGCTGCGCGTGGTTCCGGCTGTCCGGGCTTCCGGCTGTCCGGGCGGAGGGCCCGGGCGCGGCCGGGACGGCCTTCCGCCCCGGGCCGTCCACCGTGTGGTGCGGCCGGTCCTGCCGAGCGAGCCCCCGCCGGGGAGACCGCGGACCGTCCGGAGTCGGCGGCGGCTGTTACGGTCCGGCCATGACGCGCCCCGACCCCCTGCTCACCGTCCTGCGCCGGAATCCTGATCTGGCGGGGCCGGCCGCGGGAACCTTCGATTTCGACCTCGACCGGGCCGAGCACGGGGAGGAGGTCCGCCTGGCGAGCGGAGCGCCGCTGAGGGCCGTGGCGGGCGACGACACCGGCGGGACCTACTTCGTGTGCGGGGACGGGGCCGTGCTGTACGCGAGCTCCGAGGGCGAGGCGGGCCTCATCGGGGCCGGCATGGACGAAGCTCTGGAGATCCTCTTCGGTCTGCCGGGCTGGCGCGACCACGTCGATCTCGACCCCGCGGCCGATGACGAGGCGCTGGAGGCGGTGTTCGACGCGACCGAAGACGAGATCCGGAACTCCTACGGCCCCGAGCTGGACGCCGAGCGCAGCAGGCTGCTCGACGGGCTGGGCCTGCGCCGGCTCCCCAGGCGGGAGCTGCTGCACAGGCTCCAGGACTCCCTGGCGCGGACCGAGCCGGAGTTCCTGCTGCTGAACGCCGACGAGGGCTGCGCCCACGCGTCGCTGGACCGTCTCCGGCGCCCGCCGCTGTGGCAGGCGGTACTCGCTCCCGGCCGGGACGATCTGGCCCGGATGCGGACTGACCGCGACGGCTGGGAGGCGATCGCGGGCGATCCGGTACGGCGGGCCACCGTCCTGCGCGCAGCCCAGTACGACCGGCAGCCGGGAGACCTCCCGCTCCTGCGCACGCTCCTGCGGCAGGAGGCCCGCCGCGGCCCCACCGGGGAACTCCGCCTCGCCGCGGTCCTGGTCGCCCTGCACGGAAAGCCGGAGGACCACGCCCTGCTGCGGTCCCTGCGGAAGGCGGACCCCGATGTCCACTTCCTGCTCGGCGGGCTCCCCGAGGCCGCCGAAGGCCTGACCCGGTGGGCGGCCGACTTCGACGAGTCGCACTACGGCCGGGATCCCCACGACGAACACGACCTCGCCTGGACGGCGCTGGCCCGCCGCCAGGGGCGGACCGAACTGGCCCGCGCCGCGCTCATACGCATCCTGGACGACGCGGGCCCGCGCGACGAGGCCCTGCTCGGGTCCTTGGTGCACGAGCTGGGAGCCCTCGGAGACCTCGGGCAGGCGATCCGGGCGCGCCGCCTGCACGTGTCCCTGCAGGACGACGCCGGCAGGCGCGGCGCGGCCCTGGTCGACCTCGCCTCCCTGCAGCGCCGCCACGGCGAGGTGGAGGCGGCCCTGCAGTCCCTCGACCGGGCGGTCGCGGTCCTCGACGGCCCGCCGCCCCCGCCGCCCGCCGGTCAGCCGGAGCTCGGCCTCGAGCTGCCGCAACCGTCCTGTCGGACCGCGACGTGGCGCGGGCTCGGCCTGGGGGTGAAGGTCACCGAGGAGTACTTCCTCGTCGCACGGGACGCCGTGCCGCTCGGTCTGCACGAGGTGGCCCGGGCGTCACTGCGCTCGGGGACGGTCGTGCTCGACGGCCTCGCGCACGTCCCCGAGCCCCTGCGCCGGGCCGCGGAGGCGGCGGCGCAGGCCCGTCTCGCTCCGTGAAAGGCGGTGGTGGACCGGTACGCCGCTGTGTTTGGCTCGGTTCCATGATCGAGACACGCAGTGCCACGGTGGCCGATGCCGCGAACGTCCTGGCCTTCTGGAAGGAAGCGGCCGAGGGGACGTCCATCACGGACGACCTCGCGGGGGTCACCCGGCTCATCGCACGGGACCCCGACGCTCTGATCCTCGCCGAGTCCGACGGGCTCCTCGTGGGCACCCTGATCGCCGGGTGGGACGGTTGGAGGGCTTCGCTGTACCGGCTGGCCGTGCTTCCCTCCCATCGGCGGCGAGGGATCTCCAGGACGCTCCTCGAGACCGCCGAACAGCGGTTCCTGGAGCTGGGCGGCCGGCGCGGCGACGCCATGGTGCTGGTCGAGAACCAGCAGGCTCAGGCCGCCTGGGCCGCCGCCGGGTACCGGAGGGAAGACCACTGGCGGCGCTGGGTGAAGCCGCTCGGGTAGGTACGCGCCCGGCTGCGGCTACCGGCTCGCGCGGAGCCCCGCCGGGGTGAGGCCGGTGTGCAGGCGCATGGTGCGGGTCAGGTGGCTCTGGTCCGCGAAGCCGCACAGCTGGGCGATCGCGGCGATCGGGGTGTCCGTGGTGAGCAGGGCGCGGCGGGCGCGTTCCACGCGCAGCCGGACCAGGTACTGGTGCGGGGACTGGCCGGTGGACGCGCGGAAGGCCCGGGTGAAGTGCGAGGGGCTGACGCCCGCCACGGCGGCCAGCTCGGTCAGCGAGAGCCGGCCGTCCAGGTAGCCGTTCATGTGGTCGACGACCCGGTTCAGCCTCTTGGGCGTGAGCCCGCCCCCGCGCTCGGGCAGGCGCGGGCCGCGGGTCGCGGCGGTGCGGATCAGGTGGGCCGCGAGTGCCTGCAGCATCGACTGGGCGTAGAGCGGATCGGCGGGCTGCGGGCCCTCGTACTCGGCGACCAGGCGCTCGACCAGCATGCCCAGGAACGGGTCGGTCAGGTGGTAGCGCGGGGCCAGCTCCAGCGGGCCGGGCAGGTCGCTCCCGGTGGCGAGCTCCTCCAGCCAGGCCGGTTCGAGGGCGACCAGCATCAGCTCGGCGTCCTGTTCCCAGCGCGGCCGGGACGCCCAGCCGGCCGGGTTGACCAGCGCCTGGCCGCGGTGGAAGCGCTCGCGCCGGGGGCGGCCGTCGGCGGTCCAGCTGAGGTCGGCCGAGCCGCCGGTGTGCACCACCACGACGTGCCGGGTCGGACCGTCCGCGCCCTCGGCGCCCTCGCCGGCCCGTTCCAGGCCGCGCTCGACCACGCCCTCGTCCAGGCCGGCGCTGCCGGAGAGGCGGACCAGGTGGGGCTTGATCAACGATGCCGTCGTCGCGGACCGCAGCGCTGCCGGGTGCGTCGCGGACGCCGGAGGTATCGGGGGCGTCGGGGGTGCCGGGGGTGCCGGGGGTGTCGCCATGCTGTCGATTCTGGTCCCTCCGGGTGAGGAACGCAGGACCGACGGGGCCCTCGTTGCGCGTACCGGCCGGGATCGTGAGCGGTTCGTTCCAGGGCCCGTCGGATTGTTCAAGCCCCGGAAGGCCCCCGCGACGGACCGTGGTCCGGCGAACGTCCCCGAGTCCGGGGACTCCCCATCCGGTGAGGAGCCGTAGATCATGAGCAGCAACCACTCCCTGGCGGGCAAGGTCGTCCTGGTCGGCGCCGGTGCGAAGAACCTCGGCGGGCTGATCAGCCGCAACGCGGGCGCGGACGGCGCCGAGGTCGTCGTGCACTACCACTCCGACGGCACCGCACCGGACGCCGAGGAGACCGTCGCGGCGGTCAAGGCGGCCGGCGGCGAGGCGGTCGCGGTCCAGGGCGACCTGACGAAGACCGCCGACGTGGAGCGGGTCTTCGCCGTCGCACAGGAGACCTTCGGCGGCATCGACGTCGCCGTGAACACGGCGGGCATGGTGCTGCGCAAGCCGATCGTGGAGACCACCGAGGCCGAGTACGACGTGATGCACGCGGTGAACGCCAAGGCCGCGTACTTCTTCATCCGCGAGGCGGGCAAGCGGCTGAACGACGGCGGCAAGGTCATCACCGTCGTGACCTCCCTGCTGGCCGCCTTCACCGACGGCTACTCCACCTACGCCGGCGCCAAGGCCCCCGTCGAGCACTACACCCGGGCCGCGGCCAAGGAGTTCGCCGCCCGCGGCATCTCGGTCAACAACATCGCGCCGGGCCCGATGGACACCCCGTTCTTCTACGGCCAGGAGACCCCCGAGCGGGTCGCGTTCCACGAGTCCCAGGCGATGGGCGGCCGGCTGACGAAGATCGAGGACATCGCGCCGATCGTCACCTTCCTGGCCACCGAGGGCGGGTGGATCACCGGCCAGACCCTCTTCGCCAACGGCGGCTACACCACGCGCTGACCCTCCCGGCCGGGCGGGCGGCCGAGCAGGACGCCGCGACGGGCGTAGTAGCGGTGCATCACCGGCCACGGGACCTCGGCGAACTCCTGCGAGGTGCCGTGCCAGCCCGACGGGTTGTGGATCGTGACGGTGTTCCGGTCCGCGCCCACGGCCAGCACCAGGTGCCCGCCGCGGTGGGGCGGCTCGGTGTCCCCGCTGCGGACCCCCGGGTGGACCGACAGCATGACGAGGCGGCCGGCGTGCAGCTGGTACGCCACCTCGTGCAGCGGGAGCCAGGGGCGGGATTCGGCGTGGAGGCCGAAGCGGTCCCGGGTGTGGCGGGCGAAGGGCTCGTAGATCAGCCCGTGCAGTCCGCCCTCCTTCGGCACGTACGCGCCCGCTTCGAGGTACTCCTTGCCGAGGGTCACGCTCGGGGGCGCGTCGAGGCCCCAGTGGGCCAGAGCCATCCGCAGGCAGGCCATGCCGCACACCCGCCAGGACCAGAAGGCGTACTCCTCGCGGGAGTCGGCGCCGGAGTCCCGCCAGCGGGGGTCGTCGGCGGCGTCCAGGCGGCCCGTGACGATCTCCGAGACCAGCTCGGTCGACTCCCACTGCGCGAAGTACGGCACCTCGTGGCGGACGGGCCGGTACGCGCAGTGGGGTGCGACGGGGTGCGGCGGGGCGAGGTGGGACCGCTCCGGAATCACCGGGCGGTCCCGTCGGCGGCGCCCGCGCCCCCGGGGACCGGCGGGTCCACGGTGCGGTGGACCGGCCCGTACAGGGCTGCGGCGCGGCCCGTGCCCAGGGCCCAGTAGCGGTCCCCGTACGACCAGTGCCACCACTCGGTGGGGTAGTTGACGAAGCCGGCCGCGGTGAGGACGCTGCCGAGCAGGTCCCGGTTCGCGCGGCTCTCCGGGTCGATGTCCGGGGCCGCCGTGTAGCAGCGCAGCGCGCTGTCCTCGGGGGAGGCGTTGACGCTCGTACCCATGGGCAGTTCGCGGCCGTCCTCGGTGCACAGGGTGAGGTCGATGGCGGATCCGGCCGAGTGGGGTGCGATCTCCGGGGGTGACACGTAGCGGCTGGCGGCGAGGTGCCGGCCGGCTTCGTCCAGGTCGGGCCGCAGGTCGCGCAGCCGCTCCCGGTACGCGGTGAAGTAGTGCCGCTGGAGGTCGGGCGGCCGGTAGCCCTCGACGAAGAGGAAGGTGATCCCGGCGGGGAGCAGGCCGGCGGCGCGTGCGAGGCGGTCGGCCACGCCCTGCCGTACATGGGCGTAGTGTCCGGCCGGGTCGGCCTTGCGGGTGTCCACGCGCAGGTGGGAGCGGGTGCGCAGGTCGACGAGCGGCTCGTCGGAGCCGGTGACGGGGATGGCGGCGACGCGGGGGTCGGCCATCAGGACGGGGGCGGGCGTGAGGTCCGTCATATGAGTCTCCTCGGTGGTCGTGGGGGCGTCCGTCCGGCTTCGGGTGTCGTCCCGCTCACTCGGTCAGCTGCCGCACGTCCCTGAGGAGCAGCGGGACGACCATGGCGAGCAGGGAGAGCACGGCGGCGCAGACGAGGGTGAGGGGCACTCCGCAGGCGGCGGCGACCGGGCCGACCAGGGCCGTGCCGACGGGGCGCAGGCCCATCGAGCCGAAGCGGTTGACGGCGTCCACGCGCGACAGGAGCTCGCGGGGCACCTCCTTGGCTATGGCCGCCGACTCCACGGCGGTGAAGACCGCGATGGCCATGCCGGAGACGAACTCGGAGACGGCGAGGACGTACACGGGCGCGGGCAGGGCGAGGAGGAGCAGGGTCGGGCCGGCGCCCGCGAGCATGACGACGTACCCGGTCAGCAGGGGCCGTCGCATGCGCAGTCGGAGGGACAGGGCGGTGCCGCACAGCCCGCCGGCGCCCAGCGCGCCGACGATGAGGGCCCAGGCGGAGGCGCCGCCGAGGTGCTCGTCGGCGACGACCGGGCCGAGGACGTTCAGGGCGGACAGCAGGCACAGCTGGAAGACGGCGGCGCTGGCGATGAGGGCGGTCAGCCAGCGGCGCTCGGTCACGCAGCGCAGGCCCTCGCGGATGTCCCCGGCCATCGAGCGCCGGGCGCCGGCGGCCGGCTTGCCGAGGGGGCCGACGGCGGAGACGAGGAGGGCGCTGACCAGGAAGGTGGCTCCGTCCGCCACCAGCAGCCAGCCGGGGTCGGTCCAGGCCAGGAGTGCGGCGGCGAGGAGCGGTCCGGCGACTTCCGCGGCATTGCCCACGAGGGAGAAGAGGCTGTAGGTCTGCCGGAGGTTCCCCTCCGGGGCGACTTCCGCGATGGCGCCGGTGGAGGCCGGGTTGAAGAACGCGCCCGTCGCCCCGCGGGTGGCGGCCAGCAGGGCGATGCACCACAGCGGGGCGTGCTGGAGGAGGATGAGGACGCCGGTGAGGGTCTGGCCCGCGAATCCCGCGAGGTTCGACCACACCATGACGGACCGGCGCGGGTAGCGGTCGCCGAGGACCCCGCCGATCAGGACGAGTGCCACGCTCGGCAGCGCCCGGGCCGCCAGCACCGTGCCGACGCCGGACGCGCCGCCGCCCAGGGCGAGGACGGCGAAGACCAGGGCGACGGGGGTGACCATGTCGCCCAGCACCGAGGTGCCGCGGGCCAGGAAGAGCAGCCGCAGCGGTCTGCTGCGGAGCAGCTCGCGGGGGGTGAGCGCGGTGCCGGGTTCCGGCGGGGGCGTGGTGGCGTTCGCTTGGGCGTTGATGGCGGCATCCTCAAGGGGAGGGGAGGGGAGGGGAGGGGAGCGGAAGAGGGGGGAGTCGGCGGGCGCCGGGCGGCGCCCTTCAGCGGCCGGCCACGGCGTCGGTGAACTCGTCCCGCTCCCAGGCCCGTACGGCCAGGTAGTCGCGTTCGAGCTGCGCGGGGTCCTCGTGGCAGAGGTAGAGGCCGCCGGGCTTGCTGTGCAGGCCGGTCGTACGGGGGAGTTCGCATCCGGCGCGGACGGTCAGCCGGATCCCGTGGAACGACGGGAGCGAGGTGACCGGGTCCAGGTCGAGCGGCCGCAGGAGGACCCCGGCGGCCGGGGAGATCAGGCTGACGCCGAGCGCGTGGCGGCGCAGCGGGCGTACCGGGCCGCGGTCGGCGACCGCGTCGGGCGCGAGGTAGGAGTCGACGACCTCGTCGAGGTGGCTGGTGCCCAGGGCCTTGAGGCTGAGCGAGGGGTCGTGGCCGCCGGGCAGCCGGGTGCCCGTCTCCAGCAGCAGGGGCCCCCGGTCGGTGAGGATGACCTCGGTGTGGGTGGCGCCCCAGCGCACGCCCAGCGCGGTGAGGACCTCGCGGACGTAGGCGAGGAGGGCGGGCATGCCGGGGGCGTCGGGGCTCTGCAGCTCCTGCCGGTCGTAGACGGGCGCGTCGTCGACCAGCTTCTTGTCGGAGCGCCAGATCTCGACGGCCATGTGGGAGCCGTCCACGGACACGGTGTTGACCATGTACTCGGGGCCGGTGAGGAGTTCCTGGACCACGACGCCGTCGTTGGGCTGGCCGAACAGGTTGGGGGCGCCCAGCAGGCTGCGGACGGCGGCGTCGCGGTCCGCAGCGGTGGGGCAGACGTGCACGCCGTCCGTCCCGGCGCTGGCGGGCGGCTTGACCACGGTCGGCTGCGCCGGTGCGAGCGGGCCCGTCTGCCAGTGGACGCGGCCTTCGCCGTCCAGGTGCTGCTGGGCCGGTACGGCGACCCCGGCCTCGTGCAGGATGCGGTGCATCGTGCGCTTGTCCCGGCGGGCCGCGGCGAAACCGGGGGCGTTCGCGGTGGGCAGGTCCAGCTCGGTGGCGAGGAGGTCGGCGGTGTCGCTGCCGCTCTCGGTGCCGGCCATGACGTGCCGGACGCCCAGTGCGCGCAGCTGCCCTGCGGTGGCCGCCGGGTCGCCGGTGAAGTCGAGCGCGGCGGTGAAGTCCGGCGCGTGGAAGGTGTGGAGCTGCCGTTCGAAGGCCGCGGTGTGGTTGCGTACGTGGACGACGGGGACGCCGCGGGAGCGGAGGGCGGGGCCGAGGAGGTGGCCGGTGCCGAGCGCGTCGACCACGGCTACCGCGGTGGTGTTGTAGCCGTCATGGAGCATGGGGTGGGTGTCCGTTCTGTGCGGAGGGAGGGTGAGTCCGGCTGCTCCGGGGCCGTGGCCCGGGCCGGAGCCGGGCTCAGGCCAGGTCGGCCCGCTCCCGCCGCCACGGCGCGAGCTTGGCGGTGTTCGCGGCGCTGGCCAGGACGACGCCCAGCAGCTCGGGGTACGTGATGCCGGCCGCGGCGGCGGCGAGCACGAGGTTGCTGCCGTGCTGGACGCCGGGGATGGTGTTGAGTTCCAGGAGCACCGGGTCGCCCTCCGGCGTGAGGATGAAGTCCACCCGGATCGCGCCCTCGAAGTCGATGACCTCCAGGACGTCCCGGGTGGCGCGGTGCAGGGCGTGCAGCCGCGGGTCGTCGGCGTCGGTCAGGGCCAGGTAGGTCACCGTGCCCGCCTGCTCGCCGTGCAGCTTGCTGTACTCGTCGTAGTACTCCCGCTCGGTGCCGCAGGTGACCGGCGGCAGCAGGACCACGTCCCCGTCGATGCGCAGCGCGGAGACCGTCACGGTGGTGCCGTCGACGAAGGGTTCGGCGATGACGTCGGTGAAGCCGGCCTCCCCGAGGCCGCGCAGGGCAGGGGCGAGGTCGTCCGGCTCGGTGACGAGGACCATGCCCACGCTGCTGCCGCCGTTGACGGCCTTCAGCATGACCGGGCAGGGCAGGCCGGCCTCGGGCGTCCCGGCGGGGCTGAGCCGTCGGTGGGCGGGGACGGTGACGCCGCAGGAGGCCAGGACCAGTTTGGTCAGGCGCTTGTCGGCTCCGATGACACCCGTCGCGACCGAGCTGCCGGTGTAGGGGACGCCGAGGTAGGCGAGCGTGCCCTGGAGGTGGCCGTCCTCGCCGAAGTCGCCGTGCACGTTGAGGAAGGCGGCGTCGTAGGCGGTGATCTCGGACGGGAAGGCGGGGGAGGTCGGGTCGATCCAGTCGGCCTCGGTCCCCAGCTGCCTCAGCCCTTCCAGGACGTCGTGCACCGACCAGTCGGCGGCGGGCTTGCTCTCCATGTAGAGCCGGTCCTCGGCGGAGGTCCCGCCGTAGAGCACGGCCACCCGCCAGGGGGCGGTACGGGCCACGGCGCTGCGGACCAGCTCGCGCAGCCGGTGGGGTTCGTGGTCGAGCCAGCTGGTGATGTGCATGGGGTACTCCGGTGTCCGGTCGATGGGGGAAGAAGGGGGGAGGGGACGAGCAGGGGCGGGTGAGGGCGACGGCGCGGGACGGGGCGGCGGCCGGGCGCCTCAGGCCCGGTGGACGAACGGCAGGAGGGCCCCGGCCGTCAGCGGCTGCGCGGACGGCGGCGTCAGCCGCGGCTCCGGGCACGGCGCGGGGCTGCCGGCACGGGCCCGGGCCAGGTCCGGCGCGCCCTCGAAGCCCAGCTGGGCCCAGATCTCACCGGCGAGGCGGGGCACCAGGGGCGCGCCGAGCAGGGCGAGGCCGAGCAGCCATGCTCCGCGGTCCTCGGGCACGGGACCGGGGCCCCGGTGCATCCAGTCGGCGAGCGCGGTGACCGCCGCGGTGAGGTCCGTGTGGTAGGGGCTGAGCCCGGTGTGCTGGGCTTCGACGGCGTCGAGCACGGCGGGGGTGCACCGCACCGCGGAGCCCGCCGACCGCACCTGGTCGACCGCGGGCAGCAGCACGTTCCGCTGCCAGTCGCGCAGCCGCACCACGTCGTCGACCAGGCCGTCCAGGGTGACGTCGGCGGTGCCGTGGTCCAGCGGGGCGTGGAGCAGGTGGAAGCGCAGCTCGTCCGCCGTGACGCGGGCGCTGCCGAGCAGCTCGCCCAGCCAGATGCCGTGGCCCTTGCTGGTGGAGCACTTCTGGCCCTCGAAGTGCAGCATGCCGGTGACGACGGCCGCGTCGAACGGCTTGAGGGCGCCGCCCGAACCCTGGGCGATGACGTGCGGGGACACGAAGCCCGGACGGGAGTTGTCGCTGCCGAACACACCGATCGTGGTGACGCCGCTGCCGACGGCGAACGGGTTGGCGCCGGCGCCGGTCAGCCGGCGGTGCACCTCGCCGCAGTACACGCTGTACAGGTAGTAGCTGTTCGCGATGACCTTGCCCGGCGGGAGCGTACGGCTCTTGATGCCCCAGGTGCCCTGGCCGGTGAGGTTGACCCGCCCCGCACTGGCGTCGAGGTAGCGGCGCACGGTGTCGAGGAACTGCGGGCGGACCCCGGCCCGTTCGTGGTGGTCGGTGATGGCGTGCGGATCGGCCGGGTAGGTGAACCAGTTCTCCTCGTCCCGCCACTCCAGCGTGGAGTCGTCGAGCCGCGAGCGCGGGTTGACGACCTCCTCGGGCTGGAAGAACTGGCCGCAGAACGTGCAGGTCGCGCCGCCGCACGGCTTGCCGCAGTGCGGGCAGTCGCCGGCGATCCAGGTGCCGACGACGGCCCGCCCGGTCTGTTCGGAGAACGGGATCCGCTCGCTCTCGGCGCGTGCCGCGCCGGTGGAGCGGAGCAGTTCGATCGTGTCCTCGTGGACGGCCCGGTAGCCGTCGTGGTGCTCGGCCGAGGTCGGGTCGATCCACGCGTCGAGGCCGATGGACAGGCCGTCCAGGTCCTGCTTGATGCCGGCGTGGAAGCGGGCGACGGTCTCCTCGGGGGTGTGCCCGTCCGCCAGGGCCGCGGCGGTGACCCAGTCCTCGAACCCGTCGCTGCCGCTGATGACGGACACGTGGTGGCCGCGGCTGCGCAGCGCACGGGCGAGGACGTCGGCGCGCAGATACGTTCCGGCGCCGTGGCCGATGTGCATGCGTCCGTTGGGGGTGGGTTGCATCGGCACGATGAGGACGGTCTGACTGACGTGCACGGGGGGCCTTTCGGGGTACGGGAGGGAAGCGGGCGGGGACGGGTCAGGGGGCGGGGTCCGGCCCCGGCGGCGTGATCTCGCAGGCCGCCCGGAACCAGTCGACGGCCTCGGCGAGGACCGCCCCCGCCGCGGCGCGGTCCTCGCCGGCGACGACCACCGACGCGATCCGCGCACTGCTGTGCTCGGCGACGCCGAGGAAGGTGCCCACCGGCACGTTGAGGCGGTACTGGTCCACGCCGGGCACGTCGCAGGTGCCCTCGGCGGGAGCCGCCGCCAGGGTGCCCGGGCTGCCGGGGAACAGGGCGAACCCGGCGGTCCGTTCGGGCCGGTCCACCGGCGGGCGGTGGACGCTGTCGTCGCCGACGGCCTGGATGTACTCGCGGACCAGGTCCACGCCCGTCGCGAGCCGGACCGTCTCGTAGATCTTGCCGCCGCCGACCCGGGAGGCGATCTCGTTGAGCAGGAGCGTGCCGTCCGCGGTGCGGAAGACCTCCGCGTGGAAGGTGAGCGTGGGCCAGGCCGACAGGGCGCGCACCGCGCGGAGGGTCAGGTCGCGCAGCGGCCCGGTCAGCGGGTCGTGCGCATCGAGCGTCGTGCTGGTGAACACGGTGCCCTCGCGGTAGGTGAGGGCGGAGGTGCAGGCGGACGGCCACACCAGGACCGTGGTGCCCCCCACGATCAGCCCGTCGATGTGGAACAGCTCGTGCTCGACGTACGCCTCCGCCAGCAGCGCGGCTCCGTCGTCGTCCCCGAGCGCGGTGTGGGCCGCGGCGTAGGCCGCCAGCCCGTCCGCGTCGCGCAGCACTTCCACACCCGTCGAACCGGCGCCGCGCCGCGGCTTCACCACGAATGGGTAGCCGTGCTCGGCGGCGAACGCGTACAGGTCGGTGACGTGCGCGACGGGCGCGAACGGTGCCGTGCGGACGCCGACGGCGGTGAGGACCTCCTTCATGCGGAGCTTGTCGCGGAACGCCTCCGCCTCGGCCGTGCCCTGGCCGTCGATGCCCATCGCCCCCCGCAGGCGGGCCGCCCGCAGCAGGTCGTACTCGTTCATGGCGATGACCGCGTCGAAGCCGTGGCGCCGGTGCAGGTCGAGTGCGGTGGTTTCGACGGCCGCGTTCGCGTGGAAGCGGTCGAAGGTGACCACCTCCCGGTAGCCGGACAGCTCCGCCCGCGCGCGATCGGGGTCGGTGCTGATCGCGCCGGTGGAGGTGACGAGCACGACCTCGTGCGCGGGGCCGAGCCACTGGGCGTAGGGGGTGGTGGCGAGGTTGGAGCGGTTCAGGACGAGGATCTTCACGCCGCCGCCTCCTCGGGGGCCGCGGTCTCCATGCGGAACGCCGCCTCGACCTCCCGCACGAGAGCGGCCACGTCGCGGTCGGCCGAGGTCCGCGCGAAGACCAGGCCGCTGACCGTGGAGGAGTCCATGAGCCCGCCGACCGTGTCGCCCGGCTTCAGCCGCATGTCCACCTCGATGACGCCGGGAATCGCGGTGAAGTCCTCCGCCGCGCTGATCGCCGTCACGGTGCCGCGGACGGCCGGGAACAGCATCTCGACGAGCAGGCCCGGGTCCGCGGCACTGCGGTCCGAGGCGGCGGCCGGGACCTCGTACGCCTCCCCGAAGCTGCTCGCGATGTACGCGCCCCAGGTGTCGAAGCCGCTGTCGAGCTGGAGCATGCGGCGGATGCCGCCGCCGCCCGGACGGCACGCGATCTCGCCGGCGAGGATGCCGTCGGCGGTCTCCAGCGCCTCGAAGTGGGTCACTCCGTCGCGCAGGCCCACCGCGCGGACGGCCCGCTCGTGCAGCGCGCGGACCGCGGCCGCCTCCGCGGAGTCCTGGTCCAGCAGGTGGGAGCCGAAGACACCGCCCTCCCCGTAGGCGAGGACGGGCTTGAGGTAGCGCGACACCCGTACGTACGTCACCTCGCCGTCGGTGACGAGCCCGTCGCAGTGGTACTCGTGGAGGACGTCCAGGTACTGCTCGACCACGACCGGGAAGGCCTTCTCGGAGGTGGTGGCCGGGTTGGCCAGCCGGTCGAGGTACGCCTGCGCGGCGGGCGTCGCGAGGTCGGCGGCGGAGCGGACGACCTCGGTCGCGTCCGCGCCGGCACCGATGACCGGCTTGACGATGGCCGGGTAGCCGGTTTCCCCGAGCGCGGCGGCGAGCCCGGCCGCGTCGGCCGCGACGGCGTGCCGTGCGGTGGGCAGCCCGGCCTCCCGGAACCGCTGCTTCATGACCTGCTTGTCGGTGCAGTTGACCACCGTGTCGAACGACGGCCCCGGCAGCCCGAGGTGGCTGCGCAGGTGGCCGGCCGCCTGGGAGGCGCGCTCCGAGAGCGCCAGCACGTGGGTGAACTCCCCGAGCGGGCGCGTCGCGGTGACGGCGGCGGTGACGGCTTCGGGGTCGTTGAGGTCGTCCACCAGGGCGAGCTCGGTGCCCTCCGGGTACTGGTCGACGAACCGCGGCTCGGTGACGAACAGGATGCGCAGGTCGCCCCGTTCGGCGAGCTGCCGGGCCTGCCTGGTGTTGCCGGTGTTGGTGACGATGACGTGCTTCATGAGGTTCACGAGCTCCTGTCGGAACGGGGAAAGGGGGTCGATCGCCCGGTACGGGCCTGTCGCAGTGGGGCGGGGGAACGGTCCGGGCGCCGTCGCCTCAGGCGGCATCCGGTGCACGCCCGACGTACCCGGCCAGCCCCAGGACCTCCGGCAGCGCGCGGATCCGGGGGCCGGTCCACGGGTGGTCCTCGCCGAGGTCGAGCAGCACCGCGGTCATCCCGGCGCTCGACGCGCCGTCCAGCTCGTCGTCGTGCCCGTCTCCGACGTACAGGCACGCACCGCCGTCCACGCCCAGCCGGCGGGCGGCGAGCAGGAAGATCTCCGGATCCGGCTTCATGAGCCCGGCTTCCGCCGAGAGCACGGACACGTCGATCAGCGGCCCCAGGTCCGAGGCGTCGAGCATGTCCCGGACGTCGGAGCTGCAGTTCGACACCAGGCCGATCGGGACGCCCAGGGCCTTCAGCGCGGTCAGCGTCTCGACGGCGCCGTCGGCGGGACGGGCGAAGCCCCGGCCGTGGACGCTCCGGCGCACCCGCATGGCCTCGGCCCGCTGCCCGTCGTCCCACGGAGCGCCGAGGTCCTCGCGCAGGCCGTCGAGGTAGGCGTCCAGGGGGCCGGTCTCGCGCCGCACCCGGGTCCGCGCCCAGGGCCCGGAGAGTTCCTCCGGCCGCCGGCCCAGAGCCCGCGCCGTCTCGGTGAAGGCCTGCCGCTTCACGTCGTCGGGCAGCGGGACGAGGGTCTTCCACAGGTCGAAGACCACCGCGCGCACGGGACCCCGGCCGGGGGCCGCGGCGCTCATCGCCCGCCGTCCTCTGCGCGGGCCGCAGCCGTACCCGCCGGCCACACCCGTACGACCGGAGCCGCCCAGTCCGAGTTGTCGACGATCACCTCCGCGTGCTCGGCCGGCGGGTGCCCGGCCAGGTACGCCCGCTGCGCCGGGAGGTACTTCGTGTGGTACTTGCCCATGACCTCCTCGCCCTGCGAGGGAACGTCCCGCGACCGGCCGCGGGCCAGGACGACGTCCTCGGCGACGTCGAGGTACACGAACAGGTCGATCAGGTCCCGGATTTCGTCGCGGAACAGGAACACCCCCTCGACCAGCACGATCGTCTCGGGCCCGACCTCGTACGTCCGGGTCAGCGTGTACGTGTCGGTGGGCAGGTCCAGCAGGGTCAGTTCCGCCGACAGCCGGCCCTCCTCCCGCACCGGCCGCAGCACTTCCGCGGCGGCCCGGCCGAAGTCGATGCTGTGGTGGTAGTACGCCTCGGCCTCCGGCAGGTCGGAGCGGTAGCGGACGGCGCGCGGGCGGTGGAAGTCGTCGATCCGGACGAGCTGGTGGCCGGCCCCCCGGCGCTCGAACTCGGCGGCCAGCGCGGTGGCCAGCTGCGACTTGCCGGAGGTGTCCATGCCGGTCAGCCCGGCCACCAGCGGCCGGCCCGGCCGCTTGCGGCCCTGGAGGAGATCGGCCAGCTCCTCGACGAGCTGCTGCCGGCTGCGGACGCGGGGCACGGCGGCCGCCGCCGTCGTCTCGGTGGTCATACGGCGATCTCCTGGGGAAGGGACGGGGACGGGGAGGAAGGCGGGGAAGGGGGCGGGGAAGCGGCGACGGCCGGGGGAACGGCCGCGGCGAGCGGGCCGGCGTCCGCTTCGAGCCGGGCGAGGAGCCGGCCGGCGAGCCTGCCGTAGAGTCCGCTGCCGTAGACCGCGTGGTCGCGCAGGGCGTACGGCGTCGGCTCGACCCGGAGCACCGACAGCGCCGGAACGGGCCGCCCGGCGATCAGTGCCGTGCCGTCGTCCGTGTGCGCGAAGCGCTCCGGCGAGCCGCTGGGGCGGGCGGGCCGGCCGTCGATGAGCACGTCGGGCGCGTGGCCGTGGTAGCCGAGGGCCTGGACCACCAGAGCGGCGTCGTCGAGCAGGTCCGCGGCCTCCGCGAGCCGGCCCGTGCGGACCAGCCGGGCACCCGGGATCCGGCCGTCCCACAGCGCGCAGTACAGGTCCCGCGACTCGTGCCGCAGACCCGAGTCGCGGAAGACGATGCCCGTCTCCGGGCACACGTCGGTGGCCGGATCGGCGGCCCGTTCCCGGCCCTCGACGTAGTCCCGCCGTGCCTCGGCGAGGCCGGGGTGGACGAGCCGGGCCGCGCTGCGCTGGAGCACGTCGACGGCGGGGGGCCGGAAGCCGGGGTCGGTCGTGCGGATCTCGTCGAACAGCTCCAGCAGGACGCGGAGCACGGACATGGCACTGTGCGAGGCGCCGGCGACGACGATCCGGCCGCCGTCCCCGCCGGGCCGTCCGAGTGCGGCCAGCTCCCGGCGCAGCGCGTCCCGCCCGCTCCGGCTGATGATCTGCGCGGACCGGCGCACCTTCGCCCGCCAGGGCGCGAGTTCGGCGTGCGGCCGCTCGGTCCGCCCCGTGGCGATGACCGCGTTCCGGCTCCGTACGGTCCGCCCGTCGGCGAGGCGGACCAGTACGGCCGAGCCCTCCTCGACGACGTCGAGGGCGGCCACCTCCGTGCCCAGGGCGAGCCGGCCGGGCCCCAGGGCCGCGGCCACCGCCGTACCGACCCGGCCCAGCGCCGTGGCCAGGTGCGCCATGGGCACCGGCGACTCGGCGCCGGCGACCCGGGCGACCAGCGGATCGTCCCTCAGCGCGGCGAAGGGGCCGGTGGCGGAGAGCTCCTTGAGGAAGCGGGAGCCGATCGAGGTGCTGGTGATCGCGTAGTCCGCGAAGCCGCCGGGACCGAAGACGGTGCCGCGCTCGAACACGGCGACCCGGTGGGCGAGGAGTTCGGGGGCGGAGGCGAGGAAGGTGGCGGCGCGGAACCCGCCGCCCACCAGGACGAGGTCGGGTTCCATCACGCGTGCTCCGTCAGCAGCGCGTCGAAGCGGTCGCAGATCAGCTCGGCCTCGGCCAGGGTCAGCGTGAGCGGCGGCCGGATCTTGAGCACGTTGCCGTTGCCGTAGCGCGAGGTGCGCAGGATCAGGCCGTGCTCCATCGCCTTGTCCGCGAGGTGGTTGGTCAGGGCGGTGTCGGGGGTGCCGTTCGCGTCGACGATCTCGATGCCGATCATCAGGCCCACGCCGCGGACGTCGGAGATCACGCGGTGGCGCTTCTTCATCTCCTCCAGCCGGCCCATGATCAGGTCGCCGGTGGCGCGGACGTTCGCCAGGAACAGCGGGTCGTCGATCACGTCGAGCGTCGCCAGGGCGGCGGAGGCGGCCAGCAGGTTGGAGCCGTAGGTGAAGGAGTGGTCGTTGGTGGGCAGGCCCGCCATCTCGTCGCTCGCGATGATCGCGGCCACCTGCGCGCCGGAACCGCCGAGGCCCTTGGCGACCGTCATCGCGTCCGGCTCGACGCCGAAGTGCTCGGCGGCGAACATGCGCCCGGTGCGGCCGATGCCGGTCTGGATCTCGTCGAAGATCAGCTTGATGCCGTGGGCGTCGCACAGCTCGCGCAGCTTGGTGAAGTAGCCGTCCGGCGGGACGATGTTGCCGCCGTTGCCGGAGATGGGCTCCACGAGGACGGCCGCGACGCTGCCGCTGCTCGCGAACTCCAGGAAGTCGTTGATGCGGTCCACGCACATCATGCGGCAGCTGCCGGCCTGCTGGCCGTAGAAGCAGCGGTGGCAGTACGGGTCCGGCACCTGCATGCCGCCCGGGTACAGCTGGGCGAACGGCGCCCGGCGGAAGGCGTTTCCGGACAGGCTGGCCATCATCATGGTCTGGCCGACGTGGCTGCGGAACAGCGTCACGACGTCGCGCTTGCCCGTGGCCCGCTGCGCCATCTTGATCGCGCCCTCGTTGGCGACCGATCCGCCGGACACCTTGAGGTGGGTCTTGGTGAGGCGCTTGGGGGCGAGGTCGGCCAGGCGCTTGGAGAGCCGGTTGATGGGCTCCGTCTGGAAGCTCGACGTGACGTGGATCAGCTCGTCGGCCTGGTCCTTGATCGCCTTGATGACGGCCGGGTGGCGGTAGCCGAGGCTGAGGTTGAACGTCGCGGAGGCGCAGTCGATGTATCCGCGGCCCTCGGAGTCGTACAGGTAGACCCCTTCGCCGGTGACCATGCGCTGGTCGCTGACGGGGTAGTAGACGGCCTCGGGCGAGGTCTCGCCGGAGACGACGGCGCTCATGACGGGGTCCGGGATCCCGCCGGGCACGAGGTCACCGGGGGAAGCGAGGATGGACATGGGTGTGCCCTTCTTGGGAGGTTTCTGGCGGTGCGCGCGTGAGGTGCGCTGGCGATGAGGGGCGTGCGGACTCCTGGAGTCCGGCACGTGGACGGGTGCGCGTGGGCACCACGGACCGGCCCGGGGTGCCGCGGGTGCGGCAGCGGGCAGGCAGGTGGTCGGGCGGGCGGGTGGGAGGCCGGGGTGCGGCCTCAGAAGACGCCCTGGATGTCGGTGGTGGCCGGCAGGACGCGTGCGCCGGCCATCATGCGCCGCGCCCAGCCCGGCAGGGCGCTGTGGGAGTAGAAGCGGCGCAGCCAGCGGTCTCGTCCGTCGTAGCGGGGAGTGAAGGCGGAGCGGCCGTGGGCGGCGATGTGGTTGTCGACGAGGAGCAGGTCACCGGGTTCCAGGACGACTTCGGTGCACACGGCTTCGAGCGCTTCGGCCAGGGCCCGCAGGGCCTGTGCGGCTCCGGGGTCCACCGCCCTGGTGTTGAACGAGTCGTAGCGGAAGAACTCGCTGCCCGGGGCGCCGAAGAGGACCCGGTGCCGGCCCGTGGAGGGCCGTTCGCCGGAGGTGCCCCGCGTGAACGAGGTCGGGAACAGGCTCTCGAACCGCAGTTCCCGCAGGGTGGCGGCCTCGGCCTCCGTCAAGCGGGTCAGGGCCCGGCGGACGGAGGCCACGCGGGTGGCGGTGGTCCGCTCGTGCCCTTGGCGCAGGCTCAGCAGGCCGAGGTGGTCGGGGCGCAGCGGATGGTGGACGTTCTCGGTGTGGAAGTCGAAGGCCACCGAGCCGCTGTTCTCCATCCGGTGCTCCTCGCCCCGCACCGGGTGGACGTCGTGGAAGAGGTCGCCCTTCTTCTCGTCGGCGTACCCGATGAGGCCGCCGAGGATGTCGGCCGCCAGGGCGAGCGTTCCGTTGGTGGGGTGTCCGGCCAGTGCCCGTGACCCGTATTCCGCGGGTGTGCTCGGGAGTTCCCCCGTGGACACGCCCTTGACCAGCAGGCAGCCGCTGTCCGACGTTCCTTCGCGGAAGTCGGTCAGCGCGGTGCGCAGCGTGCGGGGGACGTCCGGGAGGAGTTCCGAGAGGTCGAAGGACGGGGAGTGCTCCAGGCGGGAGACCGCCTCGTGCGACAGGTTCCACAGCCCCTCGCTCTCGGCCCGGGTGAGGTGGACGACCGACCCTGCCACGTGTCGTTCTGCTACGGCGAGTGCCACTCCTGCTCCTTGTATTGCGGGGGTTCCGGCGGGCGGCGGCGGGGTCCGCCGACGGAAGGGTGATGGGCTGTGCTGGTGGTTCGGGCCGGTACGGCACGGCGCGTACACGGTGGCGGCGAACGCCGTCGCCGTGCCGCCGGAGTAGGCGTGCCCGTCCGCCCCGGCCACCGGACGCGGTGGTGCCGGACGCCGTGGTGCCGGACGCCGTGGTGCCGGGGCGCGGGGAGCGCCGTCAGCCGGCCGCGCCGCCGATGCCCGCCGGCAGCGGGGTACGGCCGTCCCGGCCGGTGCGCCGCTGCCCGAGGTGGGAGGCGAGCTCCTCCCACAGCCGGGCGTGCGACTCCGCGAGCCGCGCGACGGTGTCCAGCCGGTGCGGCGGAACGTGCGCGGCGATGCCCTCGATCCCGTCCGCGAGCACACAGGAGACGTCGAGGGCGCGCAGCAGTGCGCGGCCGCTCTCGGTGAGGCGCAGGGAGGGGTCCTGGGTCAGGGATGCCAGTGCGGGCCGCAGTGCGGTGACGGCCGTCGGCGGTACGGGTGTCGGTGGTGGTACGTGTGTCGGTGGTGGTACGGGCGTCGCCGGCAGGGGCGCCCCACCGGTCCGGGGCGTCGGGACGAGGCCGGCCCGCCCGGGCCGGACCCCGGCGCCCCGGCGGGGTACGGGATCCTCGCCGCGGCGCCTGCGTTCGCGTACGTCGGCCACCGTGGCCGGTGACAGTCCGGCCGCGCGGGCGACCTGCCGCATGGAGGCGTGCGGGTCGTCGCTCAGCAGTCCGTCGGCGAGTTGCCGGCGGGCGGCGGAGTCGAGGGGCCGGGCCCGGCCGTCGAGGCCGAGCCGTCGTTCGTGCGGTGCGGTGGCGGCTCCGCTCTCCCGCCGGAGCGCTGCGACCCGCTTTCCCGGCAGCCCGGTGAGAGCGGCCAGCGCCCGGTCGGACCAGTCGGGCTGCACGCGCAGCGCGTGCCGGGCCGCGGCGGTGCGGTCCGCCACGGGCGGAACCATGCCGTGCGCGACGTCGACCAGCACCGACAGCATGTCGCCGTCCTCCTCCGTGCCGTCGAAGAGGCGGGCCCGGATGTGGGTGCGGCCGCGGAGCGCGGCGGCGCGGGCCCGGCACACGCCGTCGATGACGAGCATCGTCGAGCGGTGCACGAGGACCGGCGCGAGGTCCTCCCGGGAGGCGGCGAGCGTCCGTGCGTACTGCTCGTCCTCCTCGGCATTGCGCGGCGCGTGCGCCGTGTGGAGGTCCCGCAGCGGGACGGACTCCACGGTCGAGGTGGGGGACAGCCGGTCGAGGAACGCCGTGAGCCGGCGGGCCCCGGCGCCCCGGTGCGGGGCGCTCCTGCCCGACCCGGGCTCCGTCACTTGGCGGCAGGCGGCTTGATCTCCTGCCAGCCGGAGTCACGCGGGCAGCCGAAGCCGGGGGAGGCGCAGCTCGTGCCGGGCTGCAGGGTGAATATCGGGGTGCGGGGGTGCTCGGGGGTGACGGTGCCGGCGCTCGCGGTGCCGGCACCGAGCAGCACGGTGGTGGCCGCGATCAGCGACATGGCCAGACCCTGGGTCTTCTTCATGTTCATGCTCCGTTCCTCGTTCGTTCTCCTGGGGGACGACCACGAGTCTGCCCCGGCGCAAGAGCCCGGTGAAGGGAGATCGGGAGGGTCAAAATGGCCATGTCCGCCCTAGGCCACGGGCGGTTGCGGAAGCGGAACGTCCTCCCAGACGGCCGTCCACCCCTCCAGCTCCGGCCGGGCGGCGACCGCGGCGTGCCAGGCCCGCTCGCAAGCGGAAGCGGCGGCCTGCTGCGTGGCGGCGACGACGTACATGCCGAGGACGGGTCGTGTTCCCGGTTCGGCGCGCTGGACGACGTGTTCGACCCCCCGCACCCCGGCCGCCGCGGCGGCGGACGCGACGGCCGCCGCGGTGTCGACGGGGAAGGGGCCGCTGACGCCGGGGCGCGGGACCAGGGAAGCGCAGATCAGGAACATGGTTTAGACCATGCGGGATTCGGGGCCCCAGTACCAGGGGTTGCAGTTGGCCACTTTCGGACGCGCCGCCCGGGACGGGCCGCTCCGGGACGGCCCGGAGCAATAGAATGCGGCGTAGACCGTCCGCATACCGGACCCGATCGCCGGAGGTCGGAGCACGTCAGCGCCGGATCCGGGCGCGGGCCACCCGCACCACCCGCACCACCCGCACCACCCGCACCACCCGCACCACTCGCACCACAAGGGAACGTTCATGCTTGGTCCACTCGGCCTCAGCGCCGCAGCCGAAGCGGTCTACCGGGAGCTGCTGGCCCACCCGCTGTTCGGAGTGGCCGAGCTCTCCGGCCAGCTGGAGCTGTCCGAGGACGCCGTGCGCGAGGCCCTCGACCAGCTCTTCGAGCTGGCCCTGATCCGCAGGTCCTCGGCGGACGAGTCCCCGATGCGCGCCATCAGCCCCGACCTCGGGCTCATGAAGCTCCTCGCGCGCCGCCAGGCCGAACTGGCCGAGCAGCAACAGCACGTGGAACAGAGCCGCGCGGCGACGGCCGAGCTGATCGCCCAGTACGCACAGCACGACACCATGTCGATGGGCGCCGGGATCCGCTACCTCCGCGGCATCGACGCCATCCGCGACCACCTGGAAGCCCTCAACGACAACGTCAAGGAGGAGTTCCTCACCTTCGCCCCCGGCGGACCCCAGACGCCCGCCAACATGGAGGCCTCGCGCCCGCTCAACCGCCGCCTCCTCTCCCGCGGCATCACGATGCGCACCGTCTACCTGGACAGCATCCGCCGCGACGCCCCCACCGCCGGCCACGCGGCCTGGCTCACCGAGCAGGGAGCGCACATCCGCACCGTGCCGACCCTGCCCAACCGCATGATCATCATCGACCGGCGCTCGGCCCTGATCGCCTCCGACTCCGACAGCACCGCCGACGGCGCGCTGGCCATCACGGACCCCGGCGTGATCTCCCTGATGTGCCGCCTGTTCGACCTCGTGTGGGACTCCGCCGAACCCTTCGGCGCCGCGCCCCAGCGCTCCTCCGGCGAACTGACCCGCCAGCAGACCGAGGTCGTGCGCCTGATGGCGGAGGGCCGCACCGACGAGTCGATCGCCAACAGCATGGGCATCTCCACCCGCACCGCCCGCCGGCTGACCACCGGCCTGCTCACCCACCTCGGCGCCCGCAGCCGCTTCCAGGCCGGCGTCCGCGCCGTACAACTGGGATACCTCCCGTCCCACCCCTGACGCACACCGCGGCCGACGGCTCCCCCCGGCATACCGTTCCGATGCTCGGTCGCCCGCCATCGGGGGTGTCAGTGCCCTTTGGCAGCATGGCCGGCATGAGCAAGCGGGACGGCCCGAGGCACTCCGCGACCTGCGCAGGCACTGCGCCGCGCGGGGCTGCCGCCCGGAACGGACCTGGACGACAGGGCCTGCGTCAGCTGGCACGGGGCGGACGGCGCCACCTGGCCCGACCGTGCGGGACGCCGGCGCACCACGATCGCGCTGCTGACCGCTGGACTGCTCGTGTCCGCGTTCCTCCTCAGCGGCATCGGAATGGTGGACGCCCCGGGGGCACTGACCTTCTCGGGGCGTCTGGCCGGAATGCTGTTCGTGCTGTCGGGGGCGGCGCAGGTCTGTGCGGCGGCCGCGGTGTTCGACCACTGGGGGAAGCGGACCCTGCGGTACTCGGGCGCGGCGGTGCTGCTGGGCGTGCTCATCACCGTGGCGACGCAGGGCCTGCTGCTGGCCCTGTGGCTCCAGGAGCGGGAGTGGACGCCGTACCTGCCGGTGTTCCTCGCCCTCACGGCCTGGTCGCTGTGGGCGGTGTGGACGGTCTGGCGCGAGCGGGCCTGGAAGGGGATCCCCGTCTGGATGGCGCCGGGAACCTCCTTCACCACCGAGCGAGTGCTCCGGATTCCGCGGAACGCTGCGTACGACCTGGTCACCGCCAACATGTCGGCGTACTTCATCAGGGGCGACCGCGCGAGGATCGACCCCGAGTTCGAGACTCCGATCTTCTCGTGGAAGGAGAAGAGCGACAGGTTCTTCGACTGCCGGCCCGCGGCTTGCCTCGACTGCGTCGCGCACCATGCACGGGTCCACCACAACAACAACATCATCAACGTCACGCGCCGGCCCCGCTACCTCACCGCATGGCGATCGGTCGGTCCCGCCGGCAGCCAGATGCAAGTGCTGATCAGCCCGCTCGATTCCAGGGGCCTCGTGTCGTTCGACCTCGAGTCCGCCGACAGGTACGGCGTCGACCAGTACCTCTCCGGGCTGTCGGAGATCCCCTACGCCTCGCTGTGGGAAGTCCGCCCCTAGCGACGCGGGCCAGGTCGCCGAGCGGGCCGTCGGCCGGTCACGAGATGATTCGTCGTGGCCCGGGTTCTCTCTTCGGGATATCTGCGCCAGTGAGCCCTTTCAGAGTGCCCACTGATCGAGTGACCCAGGCCGTGTCAGGTGAGGACCGCAACGCACAAGGCTCCCGCGCCGTTGAGGGAGGCGTTCGAAGTCTCAACCCATCGGCACAGGAGCCCTGTTGGTTCCCCATCCTGCCGCACTCGACCTGCCTCATGCTCTGGTCGAGTGGGTATCCATG
>NZ_JBFBDP010000033.1:0-93202 GCF_040701585.1 Streptomyces sp. NPDC093801
CGGGTCGCAGGAGCTCTCCTGCGACCCGGCCCTCCGGTGTGCGCGGCTCAGTGGCGGATCACGGTGCAGGTGACGGTGGACCCGTCGGCCGCCTTGACGACGTACTTGCTCCCGGTCAGACCGCCGACGTCGAACCGTCCCCCGTTGGTCGGGACGGTGCCCGAGACGGATCCGGTGTAGGTCACCGTGCCGCTGGGGAATCCCACACCCCACAGGTGGTACTTGCCTGCCGAGTCCGCTTCGACCTTGCACGTGGCGGCGGACGGGACCGCGGGCGCGGCCGCGGCCGAGGCGTGCGCGGCGACCGCGGGGCCCAGCGCGAGCGCGGGGACTGCCAGGAGCGTGAGTGCTGCAAGACGACGGGTCCGGTTCATCGTTCAACCTGCCTTGGACGCTGGCGGTGCGGCCGTGGGGAGGGTGACGGCTCCGGTACCCGCGGCAGCGGCCGCACAGGAATCCGAGGGGAGGAGGATTTCGCACCGTCACGCCGTGCGCATGTCGCCCCGCCCGGACCACGCGATGCGTAGGGCTGACCGGCGCGTTCCGTGGGGCCTGATGCCGTCTTTCATCCTAGCGTCCGGCCTGTCGCGCGGCATCTCACGGCGGGCCGGCCTGGCCGAGGGTGGCGGCGTAGCCGGTCTCGGAGCCGAACGTCCAGATGGGGGCCCGGTCCCAGGGGTTGGGCATCGTCGCGCCGGTCGCGTAGGCGTATCCGGCGCCGCGTGCGAAGGCGGTCGCGAGGGTGGTGCGCATGGCGGCGGCGTCCGGGACGTCGTGGACGAGGTGCCAGAAGGCCGTGCCGCTCGGGTCGAGTTCGGCGCCCGGACGGTAGCCGCCGACCGGGTCGAAGACGTTCCCGCCGGTCCAGCCGCCGGAGGTGTACGCCGCGTACGTGCCCTCGTACGTGACGAAGACGTCGGCGGTGCGGTGCCCGGGTTCGAGGTAGCAGTCGGCCGTCGCCGTGCCGGGGTTGTCGACGACGAGGTCGGGGACGTCCGGGTCCACGGCGTGCATGGTCTCCTGGACGTAGCGGCGCAGGGCGGCGTAGTGGTCACGGGTGGCGTCGCCGGGGCCGCAGTCGCGGCTGACGACGTCGAAGAAGATGCCGTCGACGTGGAGCCGGCGGTCGGGGGTCCTGAGGTAGTTGTCCACGGAGGCCCGGACGGCGGCGGTGTCGCGGTCGCCGCCGCCGGTGTGGACGTAGCCGAGGACCTTGGTCCGCTCGCCCGTGGCGGTGGTGCCGGAACGCAGGGCGTCCGCGCGGGCGCGCCAGGAGGGGTCGAACGGGGCCTCGCCGTTGCCGGGGTTGAGGACGACGACCGAGGCGGCGGGACCGGTGGCGGTCAGCCGGTCCAGCACCGGGTCGTCGGCCCGGACGTAGGCGGGGACGGCGATCTCCAGGCCGCGCACGCCGGGGGCGCGGGGCGTGCCCGACCCGCGCGCGGCCGGGCCGGATCCGGGGCCGGACCCCGGGGCCTGAGCCCCGGCGGACGCCGTCCCGGCCGGCGCCGGTGCGGCGAGCAGCCCGGTCAGCAGGACGGCGCCGAGGGCCTTCAGGGCGCGGGCGGGCACCAGGGCCATGGCGGTTCCTCCGGCGACGGCAGGGGGCGACCCGAGGAACAGTAGGGGCGCCTTCCGGCCGTGAGGGCCGAACCGCCGACATCGGTACGAGGAACAGGCGGACGATGCGTCACCTCATCCGCTGAATCCGCGCCGGGCCGCAGGCGGTGGATCCGCGTCCGGACGACCGCCGTCAGACCGCCTTTCCGAGCGCCGTCGCAACGCCGTCGGACCGCCTTTCCGCGCGCCGTCGCAACGCCGTCAGACCGCCGGCAGGCCCACGGCCTGGGCCAGCTGGCCCGCGGCGTGCGCGAAGAGGGCGTCGCGTTCGACGACGACGTTCTCGAACTGGCCGAACAGCTCGAAGGAGACGAGGCCGCCGAGCTGCGCCCAGGCGACGACGAGGGCGGCCGAGACCTCGGGCGGCAGGCCCTCGGCGAATGCGGCCGTCATCCGGTCGGCCTCGGCGCGCAGGGCCGCGGGCAGGGGCGGAAGGGCCAGGCCGTGGCCCTCGTGGGCGGAGCGGAGGATGCCGATGAGGACGTTGGCGACCCGGGAGGCGGGGACGATGGTGTCCTGGGGCGCGCTGTAGCCCGGGACGGGCGAGCCGTAGACGAGGGCGTACTCGTGCGGGTGGGCCAGCGCCCAGGCGCGGAACGCCTCGCAGACGGCGGTCCAGCGGGCGCGGGGCGGGGCGCCGGCGGCGAGGGCCGCGGCCCCGGCCGCCTCTGCGGCCGCGCCCACGCTGTCGTAGGCGTCGATGATCAGCGCGGTCAGCAGGTCGTCGCGGCTCGGGAAGTAGCGGTAGAGGGCCGAGGAGACCATGCCGAGCTCGCGGGCGACCGCGCGCAGCGAGAGCTTGGCGGCCCCCTCCTCCGCGAGCCTGCGGCGCGCCTCGTCCTTGATGGCGGCGGTGACCTCGATACGGGCCCGTTCCCTGGCCCCTCGCACGGTGCTCATGGGGATCAGTGTGGCATACACGAGGAGCAGTGCACAAAAACCAGAGCAGCATTCTCTTACGAGAGCACTGCTCTTGCTTTGGTGCATCGATCCGTGCACACTGTTCTCAAGCGAGAGCACTGCTCTCGGAAATGCAGTCCGCATCGCCCCGGAGGCCACCGTGAACGCGTCCACCCCGCACTACATCCAGGCCGGCCCGCTCGAAACCCGCTTCAACTCCCTCTTCGGCAAGCTCGCCCGCATCGGCATCAGCCTGGCCGGCACCGCCGAGCTGTCGGTGCGCGGCCGCGTCTCCGGCACGATGCAGCGCATCCCGGTCAACCCGCACACCTTCGGGGGCGCCCAGTACCTGGTCTCGGCCCGCGGCCACTCCCAGTGGGTCCGCAACATGCGCGCGGCGGGTGGCGGTGAGCTGCGCGTGGGCCGCAAGGTCCGCGCCTTCACCGCCACGGAGCTCACCGACCCGGCGGAGAAGGCGGCCGTGCTCCGCGCCTACCTGGAGAAGTGGGGCTGGGAGGTCAACCGCTTCTTCCAGGGCGTCACGGCGAAGTCCACGGACGCCGAGCTCCGGGCCGCCGCCGGGGACCACCCGGTCTTCCGCATCGCGGTGACCGGCTGACCCCCGCCGGACGGCCGTGCCCCCGTACCGCCCCCGCCGCGCGGCCGCCCCCGCCGCGCGTCAGCTCCGGCCGCTGCGCGCCAGACGGGCGTCCATCAGGTGCAGCGCCCTGCGCGCCAGGGGATGCGTACGGACCAGTTCGGCCAGCGTGGTCGACCCCCGCGTGATCCGGGCGAAGGAGTTCCAGGCGGGCCGCAGACCCGCCAGCGCCCCGTGCATCAGCCCCGGACGGGACTCGAACAGGGTCAGCATCCGCTTGCCCACGCTCATCTCGACGCCCAGCCCGGCCTTGACCGCGAAGGCGTAGTTCAGCGCCTGGCGCCGCGCGTCCACCGCGTCCTGCGCCTCGGCGATCTTCGCGGCCCACTCCCCCGCGAGCCGTCCCGAACGCAGCGCGAAGGAGATCCCCTCGCGGGTCCACGGCTCCAGGAGCCCGGCCGCGTCGCCCGCGACCAGCACCCGGCCGCGCGACAGCGGCGACCCGGGCGTGCGGCAGCGGGTCAGGTGCCCGGAGGAGACGGCCGGTTCGAAGCCGGCCAGGCCCAGCCGGGCGATGAAGTCGTCCAGGTAGCGCTTGGTCGCGGCGCCCTCGCCCTTCGCCGAGATGACCCCGACCGTGAGCGTGTCGCCCTTGGGGAAGACCCAGCCGTAACTGCCGGGCATCGGGCCCCAGTCGATGAGGACGCGGCCCTTCCAGTCCTCGGCGACCGTCTCCGGGACCGGGATCTCAGCCTCCAGACCGAGGTCCACCTGCTCCATCTCCACCCCGACGTGGGCGCCGATGCGGCTCGCGCTGCCGTCCGCGCCGACCACGGCCCGGGCCAGCACGGTCTCCCCGTCCGCCAGCACCACGGCGACCGTGCGCCGGTCGGGCACGGACGCGCCGTGCTGCTCGACCCGGCTCACGGCCGTCCGCGTACGCAGCGTCGCGCCGGCCTTCTCGGCCTCCGCGACCAGCGCCGCGTCGAACTCGGGCCGGTTGATGAGCCCGAACAGCATGCGCTTCGAGCGCCGGGTGCGCGCCAGCTTCCCGTCGAGGGAGAAGGTGACCGCGTGGACCCGGTCCTTGAAGGGCAGCACGAAGCCCGGCGGGAGGGCGTCGCGCGAGGGCCCGATGATGCCGCCGCCGCAGGTCTTGTACCGGGGCAGTTCGGCCTTCTCCAGCAGCAGGACGCGCCGCCCCGCGGTCGCCGCCGCGTACGCGGCCATCGCCCCGGCCGGGCCGGCGCCGACCACGACGACGTCCCACACCTCTCCGGCGCCGCCGTCCGCCGCGTCCCCCGCCTCCCCGGCCCGGGCCTCGGCCCCGGTGCCGGCCGCGGCCTCGGCCGCCTGCTCCGCTTCCCTGCCGGATCCGCCGTCAATGCTGTCGTCGCTGGTCACGATGTGCTGCTGCTCCTGATCACACGTTGCTCGGATGCCGTGAAGATCCTACGGCGCGCGGCCCCCTCGCCACGCTGTGCGAGGATCGAACGGACCCCGCCGTACCCCGGCGTACACCGTGTACAACGTCGCACCCAAGAGGAGCGTGCCCATGTCGCAGCATCCGATCGCCGAGACCGTCGCCTCGCTGATGCCCCGCGCCAAGACGGAGCTGGCCGAATTGGTGGCGTTCCAGTCGGTCGCGGACTGGGCGCAGTTCCCCCGCAGCGAGAGCGAGGGCGCGGCCAACTGGGTGGCCGACGCCCTGCGCGCCGAGGGCTTCCAGGACGTGGCCCTGCTCGACACCCCCGACGGCACGCAGTCGGTGTACGGGTTCCTGCCCGGCCCCGAGGGCGCCCCGACCGTCCTGCTGTACGCGCACTACGACGTGCAGCCGCCGCTGGACGACGCCGCCTGGATCTCCCCGGCCTTCAAGCTGACCGAGCGCGACGGCCGCTGGTACGGGCGCGGCGCGGCGGACTGCAAGGGCGGCTTCATCATGCACCTGCTGGCGCTGCGCGCGCTGAAGGCCAACGGCGGCGTGCCGGTCTCCGTGAAGGTGATCGTGGAGGGCTCGGAGGAGCAGGGCACCGGCGGCCTCCAGCAGTACGCCGAGGCGCACCCCGAGCTGCTGACCGCCGACACCATCGTGATCGGCGACGCGGGCAACTTCCGTCCGGGCCTGCCGACGGTGACGGCGACCCTGCGCGGCATGACCCTGATCAAGGTCCGGATCGAGACCCTGGGCGGGAACCTCCACTCCGGGATGTTCGGCGGCGCCGCCCCCGACGCGCTGGCGGCGCTGATCCGCCTGCTGGACTCGCTGCGCTCGGCGGACGGCTCGACGACGGTCGACGGCCTGGCCTCCGACGCGGTGTGGGACGGCCTGCAGTACCCCGAGGCGGACTTCCGCGCCGACGCCAAGGTGCTGGACGGGGTCGAGCTGATCGGTGAGGGGACCATCGCGGACCGGCTGTGGGCCCGTCCGGCCGTCACCGTGCTCGGCATCGACTGCCCGCCGGTGGTCGGCGCCACGCCCTCGGTGCACGCCGGGGCCGGCGCGCTGATCAGCCTGCGCGTGCCGCCGGGCGTGGACACCGCCGAGGCCATCAAGCTGCTGGAGGCGCACCTGGTGGCGCACACCCCGTGGAAGGCGAAGCTGGAGCTCGAGGTCGTGGGCCAGGGCCAGCCGTTCCAGGCGGACACCACCAGCCCGGCGTACGCGTCGATGGCCGCCGCCCTGCGCGAGGCGTACGACGGCCAGGAGATGCAGATCAGCGGCATGGGCGGGTCGATCCCGCTGTGCAACACCCTCACCTCCCTCTACCCGCAGGCCGAGATGCTGCTGATCGGCCTGAGCGAGCCGGAGGCCCAGATCCACGCGGTGAACGAGAGCGTGTCCCCGGAGGAGCTGGAGCGGCTCTCGGTGGCCGAGGCCCTCTTCCTGGTGAACTACGCCGAGTCCAGGCGCGCCTGACACCCGCCCGGCCGTCCGGTGTACGCCCGGGGCGCAGTGCGCCCCGGGCGTACTGCGCTCCCGGCGAACCCGCGGGCGCCGGCCGGGTCCGGGTGCCTACGTTCTCCGTATGGATCTCGTCGAAGTACTCCCGAACCGGCTCCACATGCTGCGCTTCCCCATCGGTCAGGCCTACCTCTGGCAGGATCGCGGCGGGCGGTCCCTGACCCTGGTCGACTCCGGACCGGCCGGCGCCGCCGACGCGATCGAGGCGGCGATACGCTCCCTCGGGCTCGCGCCGGGGGCGCTGGAGCGGATCGTCCTGACCCACTGCCACCGCGACCACGTCGGCTCCGCCGGTGAACTCGCCGCCCGCCGGGGCGCCGAGGTGCTGGCCCACCGGCTGGACGCGCCGGTGGTGCGCGGCGAGCAGCCGGTGCCCGAACCGGTCCTGCTGGACTGGGAGGTCCCGCTGTACGCGCACGGCCTGACGGTGCCCGAGGCCCCGCCGACGCCGGTCGACCGGGAGCTGGAGGACGGCGAGGTGCTGCCCTTCGGCGGCGGGGCGGTGGTGGTCCACTCCCCCGGGCACACCCCGGGCAGCATCGGCGTCCACCTCCCGGAGCACGGGGTGCTGTTCACCGGGGACTGCGTGGCGGGGGTGGGCCAGGTGATGGTGGGCGTGTTCAACACCGACCGCCGCCGGGCCGTCGCCTCCTTCCGCCGCCTGGCCGCGCTGGCCCCCGCGGTGGCCTGCTTCGGACACGGCGACCCGGTCACGCAGGATGCCGCGCGGGCCCTCCACGAGGCGGCGGCCGCCGCCTGACCGCCCGGCAGGGCTACGGCGTCGGGCGGCCCGCCTCGAGGTACAGGGGCCGCCCCCGCTCCCGCGCCCGCAGCGCCCACCGCAACCGCTCGTACCGCTGCGGCGGCAGCATCTCAGCGGCCTCCTCCTCCGTGACGAACCGCCAGGCCCTCAGCTCCGGCCCGGGCAACCGCAGCCGCGCGGCCTCCGGCTCCGTCAGCCGGCCGCCGTCGAACAGCAGCCGCAGCCCTCCGTAGGCCGGGGACCGCGGCGGCTCCCAGTCGACCACCAGCAGCTCCGGCACCCGCTCCAGCGTCAGGTCCAGCTCCTCCTCGACCTCGCGCACGCCCGCCCGGCCCGGCGCCTCGCCCGCCTCGACGACCCCGCCGGGGAACTCCCAGCCCGGCTTGTACGTCGGATCCACCAGGAGCACCCGGTCCCGGTCGTCGAAGAGCAGGACCCCCGCCGCCACCGTCTCCCGCGTCGGCTCCGGGGTCTGCACGATGTCGCAGACCGCCGCCGTGTCCGTCCGCACGGCGTCGGCGATCCGCTGCGCCGCCTCCCGTACCGTCAGGTGCCCGTTGTCGACGACGTGCGCGTCGGCGGTCAGCCAGCCCAGCGCCTGCCGGTACGCGGGGATGTGGCCGAGGGACCACTGCCGGACCCGTTCGTCCGACGCGTCCGGGTCGCCCGGCCCGCCGCGGTGGGCGATGCGCTCGCGCAGGATCGTTTCCGCCGGGGCCAGCAGCACGTGCCGCACGGGGATCCGGCGGGCCGCGAGCGCCCCGAAGATCTCGTCCCGGTACTCCTGCCGCAGCAGCGTCATCGGTACCACCAGCACCCCGCCCACCTCCGCCAGCACCGCCGCCGCCGCGTCGACGACGAGCCGCCGCCAACTCGGCAGGTCCTGGTAGTCGTCGACCTCGGCGAGGCGTTTGCCCGGCAGGAGGCCGCGCAGCGCGTCCCCGATGAGCTCCGGGTCGTACAGGGTGCTGTCCGGCAGCAGTGCGGCCAGTTCGCGGGCCGTACTGGTCTTCCCGGCACCGAAAGCGCCGTTGATCCAGACAATCACGTCTACCCCTCTCCCATTGGCTCGCCTCCGAAGCCCCCAGTGGCTTGCCCGCCCCACCCTGCCACGGAAACCCGCTCTCCGGCCGAGTGCATATCCTCGGGGTCAGAGCGCCCCGCCCCGACCTCCGGAGGATTGCCCGCCGTGCCGCAGAACCGCCGCCCCTCCGAACCCCGTTACGGCAACCGGCCGACCATGAAGGACGTGGCGGCCCGGGCGGGCGTCGGCCTGAAGACGGTCTCCCGGGTCGTCAACGGCGAGCCGGGGGTGACCCGGGACACCGAACAGCGGGTCCAGGAGGCCATCGAGGCGCTCGGCTTCCGGCGCAACGACAGCGCCCGCGTCCTGCGCAAGGGCCGCACCGCGACCGTCGGTCTGGTGCTGGAGGACCTCGCCGACCCCTTCTACGGTCCGCTCAGCCGGGCGGTCGAGGAGGTGGCCCGCACCCACGGCGCGCTGCTGGTCAACGGCTCCAGCGCCGAGGACCCGGACCGGGAGCGGGAGTTGGCGCTCGCGCTGTGCGCCCGCCGGGTGGACGGGCTGGTCGTGATCCCGGCCGGCGACGACCACCGCTACCTGGAGCCGGAGATCCGGGCCGGGGTCGCGACCGTGTTCGTGGACCGTCCGGCGGGTGGGATCGAGGCGGACGTCGTCCTCTCGGACAGCTTCGGCGGGGCCCGCGAGGGTGTGGCGCACCTGGTCGCGGCCGGGCACCGGCGGATCGGGTTCATCGGCGACCACGCCCGCATCCACACCGCCGCCGAGCGCCTGCGCGGCTACCGCGAGGCGATGGCGCGGGCGGGCCTGCCGGTGTCCGGCGCCTGGGTCTCCCTCGGCTCGACGGCCCCGGAGCGGGTGACGGCGGCGGCCCGGGCGATGCTGGCGGGCCCGGAGCCGGTCACCGCCGTCTTCGCGGGCAACAACCGGGTCACCGTCACCATCGTGCGGGTCCTCGCGGCGCTGCCCCGGCCCGTGGCCCTGGTCGGCTTCGACGACTTCGAACTCGCCGACCTGCTGCGCCCGGGCGTCACGGTCGTCGCCCAGGACCCGGCGGCCCTGGGCCGCACGGCCACGGACCGCCTCTTCCAGCGCCTGTCGGGCGCCGGCCTCCCCCCGTCCCGCATCGTCCTGCCGACCCGCCTGATCCCGCGCGGCTCGGGCGAACTCCCGCCGGCCGACGGCTGAGTCCCCGCGCACGCCGGCGCCCCGGCCCCGGTGGTCCGGGGCCGGGCCGTACGGGTCCGCGGGGTCGGGCCGTCGCGGGCGGCCCGGGGTCAGGCCGTCGCGGTCAGGGTCGCCGAGCGGCGGGGAATGGCGAAGGCGTCCAGTTCGGCGCGGGTCAGGCCCGTCAGGGCGGTGACCTCGTCGGCCCCGACGGCGCCGCAGTCGAGGCCGCGGACCAGGTAGCCGGCCAGGGCCTTGGCGGTGGCGGGCTCGTCCATCACGTCGCCCTCGATCTTCGCCACGTACGCCTTCAGGCGGGCCGCGGCGGCCTCCAGGCCCTCGCGGTAGAAGGTGAAGACGGCCGCGTAGCGGGTCGGCAGGTGTCCCGGGTGCATGTCCCAGCCCTGGTAGTAGGCGCGGGCCAGGGCGCGGCGGGTCAGGCCGTAGTGCAGCCGCCAGGCCTCGTGGACCTGCTGGGTGGTGCCGACGGGCTTGACGTTGGTCGAGCCGTCCGAGACGCGCACGCCGGTGCCGGCGGCCGCCACCTGCATGATCGCCTTCGCGTGGTCGGCGGCGGGGTGGTCGCTGGCCTGGTAGGCGGCGGAGACGCCGACGCAGGCGCTGTAGTCGAAGGTGCCGTAGTGCAGGCCGGTGGCGCGGCCCTTGGAGGCCTCGATCATCCGGGCCACGGTGGCGGTGCCGTCGGAGGCCAGGATGGACTGGCTGGTCTCGATCTGGATCTCGAAGCCGATCCGGCCCGGGCGCAGGCCCCGGGTGGCCTCGAAGGCCTCCAGGAGCTCGACGAAGGCGCTGACCTGCTCGGCGTAGGTGACCTTGGGCAGGGTCAGGACGAGGCCCTCGGGCAGGCCGCCGTGCTCCAGCAGGCCGGAGAGGAAGACGTCCGTGGTGCGGATGCCGCGGTCGCGGACGTTGGACTCCATGCACTTCATGCGGATGCCCATGTACGGGGCGTTCGTGCCGTTGGAGAAGGCCTCCGAGACGAGGCGGGCGGCGCGGGACGCGGCCTGGTCCTCCTCCTCGTCGGAACGGACGCCGAAGCCGTCCTCGAAGTCGACGCGGAGGTCCTCGATCGGCTCGGTGGCGAGCTTGGCGCGGACGCGGTCGTAGACCGGGACGGCCAGCTCGTCGGAGATGCCGAGCACCTTCGCGAAGGTGGCGGCGTCGGGGGCGTGCTCGTCCAGGGCCGCGAGGGCCTGGTCGCCCCACGAGCGGATGGTGTCGGCGGCGAAGACGTCACCGGGTACGTAGACGGTGTGGATGGGCTGACGGGTGCCGGGGTCGCCCGGGTAGTGGCGCGCGAGTTCCGCGTCCACCGGCGCCAGGGAGGCGCTGATGCCTTCGCTGACCGCGCCTGCGAGGCTCGTCGCCACCTTCTCCTGCTGACCCATCGTGCACTCTCCTCTTTTCCACTTCACGGAAGCCTAGATCCGCATAGCAGAATTTAGTCACGGGGCTTCCGCTCCGTCAATGGTCCCTCCAGCGGGTGGGACAAACGACTCGGGGCCGTGCGGTGAGACTCACCACACGGCCCCGGAGGCCAAGAGATGCGCAGGTCAGGGACCGGCGGCGGGAACTAGCCCTTGCGCGCCTTGATCTCGCCCGTCAGCTGCGGGACGACCTCGAAGAGGTCGCCGACCACGCCGTAGTCGACCAGGTCGAAGATCGGGGCCTCGGCGTCCTTGTTGATGGCCACGATGGTCTTCGACGTCTGCATGCCGGCCCGGTGCTGGATCGCGCCGGAGATGCCGGTCGCGATGTACAGCTGCGGGGAGACCGACTTGCCGGTCTGGCCGACCTGGTTGGTGTGCGGGTACCAGCCGGCGTCGACCGCGGCGCGGGAGGCTCCGACCGCCGCACCGAGGGAGTCCGCGAGCTCCTCGATGAGGTGGAAGTTCTCCGCGCCGTTGACGCCGCGGCCGCCGGAGACGACGATCGCGGCCTCGGTCAGCTCGGGGCGGCCCGTCGACTCGCGCGGGGTGCGGGAGACGACCTTGGTGCCGGTCGCCAGGGCGCCGAAGGTGACGGCGAGCGCCTCGACGGCGCCGGCGGCCGGGGCGGCCTCGACCGCGGCCGAGTTCGGCTTCACGGTGATGACCGGGGTGCCCTTGGACACGCGGGACTTGGTGGTGAAGGACGCGGCGAAGGCGGACTGCGTCGCGACCGGACCCTCGTCACCGGCCTCCAGGTCGATGGCGTCGGTGATGATGCCGGAGCCGATGCGCACGGCGAGGCGCGCGGCGATCTCCTTGCCCTCGGCGGAGGACGGGACGAGCACGGCGACCGGGGAGACGGCGTCGTACGCGGCCTGGAGGGCGTCGACCTTCGGGACGACGAGGTAGTCGGCGAACTCGGGGGCGTCGGCGGTGAGGACCTTGACGGCACCGTGCTCGGCGAGCACGGCGGCGGTGGCCTCGGCACCGGCGCCCAGGGCGACGGCGACGGGCTCGCCGACGCGGCGGGCCAGCGTCAGCAGCTCGAGGGTGGGCTTGCGGACGGCACCGTCCACGTGGTCGACGTAGACGAGAACTTCAGCCATGGGACTGCTCTCCTGCTTTGCGAGGTGTCTGGGGGCTACTGGGGAGGCCGAAGCCCTTAGATGAACTTCTGGCCGGCCAGGAACTCGGCCAGCTGCTTGCCGCCCTCGCCCTCGTCCTTGACGACGGTACCGGCGGTGCGGGCCGGGCGCTGCGCCGCGGACTCGACCACGGTGTAGGCACCCTCGAGGCCCACCTCTTCGGCGTCCAGGTCCAGGTCGGACAGGTCCCAGGACTCCACCGGCTTCTTCTTCGCCGCCATGATGCCCTTGAAGGACGGGTAGCGGGCCTCGCCCGACTGGTCCGTCACCGAGACGAGCGCCGGGAGGGAGGCCTCCAGCTGCTCGCTCGCGGAGTCGCCGTCGCGGCGGCCCGTGACGGTGCCGTCCTCGACCTTGACCTCGGAGAGCAGGGTGACCTGCGGGACGCCCAGGCGCTCGGCCAGGATCGCCGGGAGGACGCCCATGGTGCCGTCGGTCGAGGCCATACCCGTGATGACCAGGTCGTAGCCGGCCTTCTCGACCGCCTTCGCCAGCACCAGGGAGGTGCCGATGACGTCGGTGCCGTGCAGGTCGTCGTCCTCGACGTGGATGGCCTTGTCGGCACCCATCGACAGCGCCTTGCGCAGCGCGTCCTTGGCGTCCTCGGGGCCGACCGTCAGGACGGTGATCTCGGCGTCGTCGGCCTCGTCGGCGATCTGGAGCGCCTGCTCGACGGCGTACTCGTCGAGCTCCGACAGCAGACCGTCGACGTCGTCGCGGTCGACCGTCAGGTCATCGGCGAAGTGCCGGTCGCCGGTGGCGTCGGGCACGTACTTCACACAGACAACGATCCTCAGGCTCACGCCGGCTCTCCTACCGCATCGTCTTTTACTGATACCGCTACTGATACCGCCTTGTGCAGGCAGCATAGGCGCCTTCCGGCGCGGATCCCGGTCGGGGCGGGCCCCGCTCCGAAGGGAATGTTACTCGTCAGTACACAGTGGGTCTCCCCCGGTGGCAAGGCCACTGAACTGTGATCTGGCCAACGCCACCCGAACCCGTCCCAGCAGGGACGATTCAGTCGCGCAACGCGTTGAAGCGACCCTGGTGGTACAGCAGGGGCCGGCCCTCCCCGGCGGGGTCCCCCGCCACGGCCTCCGCGATGATCACACGGTGCGCCCCCGCGGGCACCCGCGCCACGACGCGGCACACCAGCCACGCCAGCACCCCGTCGAGCAGCGGCACCCCGTGCGGGCCCGGCGCCCAGGCGGTGTCCGGACCGAAGCGGTCGGCCCCGCTGCGCGCGAAGAGCCCGGCCAGCTCCCGCTGGTGCTCCCCGAGTATGTGGACGCCGAGGTACTCGCCGTCCCGCACGGCCGGCCAGCTGGAGGCCCCCGTGCCGATGGTGAACGAGAGCATCGGCGGATCGGCGGAGACCGAGTTGAGCGAGGTCGCGGTGAAGCCCGCCGGGCGCCCGCCGCTCTCCGCGGTGATCACCGCGACCCCGGCGGCGTGCCGGCGGAAGACGGAGCGCAGCAGCTCGGGCGAGCCGGGCAGCGGGGCGCGTCCGGGGTCGTCGAGGGGGGCGGGGGCGAGGGATGCGGGCGAGGCCGTGGGGGCCGTCGTGGCCGTCATGGGGGGCCTTCCTTCTGCCGCGGTGGTCGCGGGAGGGGCGGTCGGGGATCGGGGGTCGGGGGCGTTCAGCGATCCCAACAGCGCGCGCTCGCGCACCGGACGAGGTCCACGTGGACCCGCCGGTGGAGAAGGAGTTCATACCGCATGCCGCCAGCCTGGCGATCTCCCGTGTACACAGTCAAGCCGCAGCGGGCAGATGTCAGGCGCGTCACGCTGTGTGCGGGGGCGCGCACCGGCGCACCGGCGCCACCGCCGCACCCAGCGCGGCGATCACATCGGCCTTGCGCGGCATCCCCGCGGCCCGCCGCACGATCCGGCCCGCGCCGTCCAGGACGAACACGGTCGGGGTCTTCTCCACGCCCAGGGCGCGCACCAGCCCGAGGTTGCGCTCGGCGTCGATCTCGATGTGCGCGACCCCGTCCACCATTTCGGCGACCTCGGCCAGGATCCTGCGGGTGGCCCGGCAGGGCTGGCAGAAGGCGCTGGAGAACTGCACCACGCTGGCCCGCTCCCCCGGCTCCCGGCCCAGTTCCGCGGCGCCCAGGCGCCCCTGTACGGCCGCCGCCGGGGCGGCCTCCTCGTGTCCGGGCACGCCCGCTCCTGTCTACCCTGTCCCCATGTACGCACCACCCCGGCCGGGGCCGGGAGGCTCTCCCCGTCCGAGCGCCGGCCGCGCGCGCCGCATTCCCCGCGTGACGAGGATCTCCTCGGCCGCGGGCGTCTGGGCTGGCCAGCGCGCCGCGTTTCGGGCACGATCCCCATGGTCGCGTACCTACGCTTCCGTAACTTCCGGCCGGGAGCACCTCCCCAGGCAGAAAGCGGGGTCTCCCCATGGCTGAGCTCGTCTACCCCCCGGTGATCGGCGCCGCGCACACGCTGTTCCGCGCGCTCGACATCCGCATCGACATGAAGGGCACCGAGAACATCCCGCGCAAGGGCGGGGCGGTCCTCGTGTCGAACCACATCGGCTACCTCGACTTCATCTTCGCCGGTCTGACGGCGCGGCCGCAGAAGCGCCTGGTGCGCTTCATGGCCAAGGAGTCGGTGTTCCGGCACAAGGTGTCCGGTCCGCTGATGCGGGCGATGAAGCACATCCCCGTGGACCGGCAGCAGGGCGAGTCCGCCTACCAGCACGCCCTTGACTCGCTGCGGTCCGGCGAGATCATCGGGGTGTTCCCGGAGGCGACGATCTCCCAGTCGTTCACCCTCAAGAGCTTCAAGTCGGGCGCCGCGCGCATGGCGCAGGAGGCCGGGGTGCCGCTGATCCCGGTGGCGCTGTGGGGCACCCAGCGGCTGTGGACCAAGGGCCGCCCGAAGAACCTCAAGCGCAGCCACATCCCGGTGACCCTGCGCGTCGGCGAGCCGATCGAGGCGCCGAAGGACCAGTACGCGGGGGCCATCACCCGCCGCCTGCGCGAGCGCGTGCAGGAGCTGCTGGAGGCGGCGCAGGCCGCCTACCCGAGCAAGCCCCAGGGCGCCGAGGACTCCTGGTGGCTGCCGGCGCACCTCGGCGGGACCGCGCCGACGGCCGCGCAGGTCAAGGAAGCCGGCTGATCCCGGGGCCGCCCCCGGCGGCCTCCGGCCCCGCCGCCCCCTCGCGCCTGCGCCTGCGGTGGGCGGCGACCCGGGCGCGCGTGGCGCAGGCGGGCGTGCAGTAGCGGCGCGCGCTGCCGGGTCCGGTGCCCAGGAAGAGCCGGCCGCAGCCGGCGGCGGGGCAGGCGCCCCAGGCGATGCGGCCGTACTCGGTGAACAGCTGGGCGAGGGCGAGGGCGCCGGAGGCGAGGAACCGGTCCCCCCAGTCCGCTCCTCCGGCCCGGTCCGCGTGCAGGTGCCAGGGGTGGCCGTCGTGCCGGGTCAGCCGGGGCCGGCCTCCGCACTCCTCCAGCAGCCCGTTGAGGGCCCGGGCCGCGCGGTCCTCGTCGGTCTCGGCGAGGACGAGCGCCATCCGCCGCGCCGCGGCGCGCAGGACGGCCGCCTCCGGCTCCCCGAAGGCCTCCGGGACGAGGTCCGCGGGGTGCTCCCCGTGCCGGGCGAGCAGCGCGGCGAGCGCGTCGCGCGAGAGGTCGGGCTCCGCGCGGACCGCCTCGGCCAGTTCGACCAGGCGCCCCGCCGCCGAGAAGCCCGCGGCTCCCGTGCCCGCCGTGGCGCCGGCCCTGCGCGGGTCCCCCATCACGCGATCCTTTCGCCGTACACCCGTCTGACGTAACGTCTTTTCGGCACATCACGTTACCGAACGTGGAGGGGGTTCGCCGGTGGGCGGGTTCGGACGGTATCTGGCGGCCGCCCTGGCGGCGCGCTTCGCCTCCGAGGGCATGGGCATGGCGGTGGTCCTGCTGGCCCTGGAGCGGACGGGCAGCGCCGCGCACGGGGCGTTCGTGCTGACGGCCTGGATGGCCCCGCACGTACTGGCCGCTCCGGCCGCGGGCGCCGCGGCCGCCCGGTCACGCCGGCCCCGGCTGTTCTACGCGGGTGCGCTGGCGGGTTTCACGGCCGCGGTGGCGGGGCTGGCCGCGCTGCTGGGCCGGGCCCCGGTGCCGGTGGTGCTGGCGGTGGCGGTGCTGGGCGGGTCCTGCGGTCCGGTGGTGACGGGCGGTCTGTCGAGCCTGGTGGTGGGGTTGGTGTCGGAGGGGCCCCGGCGGGACCGGGCGTACGGCTGGGACGCCTCGACCTACAACGCGGCCGCGGTCACGGCCCCGGCGGTGGTCGGCCTGGCCGGGGCGGCGGTCTCGGCGGGGCCCGCGATGGGGGTGCTGGCCCTGTCGGCGGCCCTCTCCGCGGTCCTGGCCGCGACCCTGCCCCACGGGAGCCCGTACGCGGACGCGGGTGCGGGTGGGTACGGGGGCCGCGGCGCGGCTCCCCGGCCCGGGGCGGGCGCGGGTCTGGCCGCGCTGTGGCGGGTGCGGGAGCTGCGGGCGATCACCTCGGCGACGACCCTGGCGTTCGTCGGCGTCGGCGCGCTCACCACCACCTCCGTGCTGCTGGCGAGCGGCCTCGGCAGCCCGGGCGCGGGCGGGGTGCTGATGACGGCCTTCGCGCTCGGCGCGCTGGCGGGGTCGCTGACGCTGGGCCGGATGACGTCGGTGGAGCCGGGCCGGCTGGCGCGCTGGGCGATGGCGGGGACGGGGGCCGCGCTCGCGGTGGCGGCGTCCGCCCCGTCGGTCGTGCCGGCGGCGGCCGCCTTCGCGGCGGCGGGGGTGTGCGACGGCCCGCTGCTGACGGCCACGCTGCGGATCCGCTCGGAGCACGCTCCGGGCGCGGTGCGGGCCCAGGTGTTCACCCTGGGGGCGGGTCTGAAGGTGACGGCCGCTTCGACGGGGGCCGCCCTGGTCGGGCTGACGGCCGCCGCGCCGCCGTGGACGCTGCTGCTCGGGATCGCCGTGCTGCAGCTCGCGGCCGCCGCGCTGCACCTGCTGGTGGTGGCGCGCGGGCGGGTGACCCGGGACCCTGCTACAGGGAGGTCGGCAGGTTCCGCCACAGCTCCGGCCGGTCGGCGGACTCCCGGAGGGCCTTGAGCGTGGCGGGGTGCGGGGCGGCGTACAGCTCGGGGTAGTCGGCCTCGCCGAGTTCCGGCCGCACGGGGAAGGCCAGCCGCTCCCGGTCGAGGTCGAAGCGCGCGTCGACGCCGGGCCTGTTGCCGCGCGGGTCGACCCGGGCCCAGCCGTCGCCGCCGGGCAGCCGCAGGGCCACCAGGCCGTGGACGGCGGCGTTCGACCCGCCGTCGTCGGCGAGCAGCTGGTAGCACAGGCCCGCGGGGATGCCCTGGGCGCGCAGCAGGGCGACGAGGGCGTGGGACTTGGCGTAGCAGATGCCGTTGCGGGTGGCGAGGACGTCGGAGGCGCGCCAGGAGACCCGGGGGTCGCCGGAGTCGGCGGAGTGCGGGATGGTGTCGCGGACGAACTCGAAGGCAGCCTTGGCGTATGAATATGCATCGCCGGTGGCGGACCAGAGGGCGTCGGCCGTGTCCTGGACCAGGGGATGCCAGTGGTCGATGGCCTCACTTGAGGCCAAATAGGCATGAATGTCTGGGTTCTGCTGGATGAGCTGCATGATCCGCAGCATAGGCATGCCTCCGACCGCAGATCAATGAATTTGCGGTCGGAGGCATATCTATTCAGATTTCCGCGGAGTGCCGGCTAGCGGGCCAGCTCCTCCTTGAGTGCCTGGAGGAAGCCGTCGACGTCCTCCTCCTGGGTGTCGAAGCTGCACATCCAGCGGACGTCGCCGGCGGCCTCGTCCCAGAAGTAGAAGCGGTACCGCTCCTGGAGCCGCCGCGTGACGTCGTGCGGCAGCCGGGCGAAGACCGCGTTCGCCTGCACCGGGTAGAGGATCTCCACCCCGTCGGTCTCGCGCACCCCGGCGGCGAGCCGCCGGGCCATCGCGTTGCCGTGGCGGGCGTTGCGCAGCCACAGGTCCTTCGCGAGCAGCGCTTCGAGCTGCACCGACACGAACCGCATCTTGGACGCGAGCTGCATCGACATCTTGCGGACGTGCTTCATCTGCCGGACGGCGTCCGGGTTGAGCACCACCACGGCCTCGCCGAACATCATGCCGTTCTTGGTGCCGCCGTACGACAGCACGTCCACCCCGACCGCGTTGGTGAAGGTGCGCATCGGCACGTCGAGCGAGGCCGCGGCGTTGGCTATCCGGGCCCCGTCGAGGTGCACCTTCATGCCCAGGGAGTGGGCGTGCTCGCAGATCGCCCGGATCTCGTCCGGCGTGTAGACCGTGCCGAGCTCGGTGTTCTGGGTGATCGAGACGACCTGGGGCATCGCCCGGTGCTCGTCCTCGAAGCCCCAGGCCTCCTGGTCGATCAGCTCGGGGGTGAGCTTCCCGTCCGGGGTGGGAACGGCCAGCAGCTTGATGCCGGCCATCCGCTCGGGCGCGCCGCCCTCGTCCACGTTGATGTGGGCGCTCTTGGCGCAGATCACCGCACCCCACCGGTCGGTCATGGCCTGGAGGGCGACGACGTTGGCGCCCGTGCCGTTGAAGACCGGGAAGGCTTCGGCGTACGGACCGAAGTGGCTGCGGAACACCCTCTGGAGGTGCTCGGTGTAGTCGTCCTCGCCGTAGGAGACCTGGTGGCCTTCGTTGGCGAGGGCGATGGCCGCGAGCACCTCCGGGTGGACCCCGGCGTAGTTGTCGCTGGCGAAACCGCGCACGGCCGGGTCGTGGTGGCGGCGGGCGTCGGTCTTGCCGTTTTCGGTTCTCACGGTTGCGGAGTGAGCCACAGACGCTGTCCGTTCACATCGGAGGCGGGCCGCTCCCACACGCCGGCGATGGCCTCGGCCAGCTCCTTGACGTCGGTGAAGCCCGCGAACTTCGCATTGGGGCGCTCGGCGCGCATCGCGTCGTGCACCAGTGCCTTGATCACCAGGATCGCAGCTCCGGCGACCGGGCCCTCCTCGCCCCCGGCCTTGCGGAACGAGTCCGCCATGGCCAGGGTCCAGGCCTCGGCGGCCGCCTTGCCCGCGTTGTACGCGGCGTTGTTGGCGACCGGCTTGTGGGCACCGGACTGGCTGATCAGCACGTAGCGGCCGCGGCCGCTGCGCGCCAGGGCGTCGTGGAAGGCGAGCGAAGTGTGCTGGACCGTACGGACCAGGAGCTTCTCCAGGAGGTCCCAGTCCGCCAGGTCCACGTCCGTGAAGGTCTTGCTGCCGCGCCAGCCGCCGACGAGGTGGACCAGGCCGTCGATCCGGCCGAACTCCTTCTCGGTGCGCTCGGCCCAGGCCTTGGTGGCCTCCAGGTCGAGCAGGTCGACGGTGTCACCGGTGACGGTGGCTCCCCCGTGGGCGTAGCGGGCGGCGTCCACGGACTCCGCGAGGCGCGCGGCGTCGGCGTCGGCCGCCACCACGGTGGCACCCGCCTCGGCCAGGCGGAGCAGGGCGGCGCGGCCGGCGGGCCCGCCGGCCCCGGCCACCGCCACCACCGCACCGTGGAGCGGGCCGTTCCCGGAGCCGTTCATCTGTGCAGCCTCCTGAGGGCGAGTGCTCACGCGGCGGTCCGCGAGGCGTCGTCGGCGTTCTGCGGGGTGATGCCCTTGGTCGAGGCGATCACGCCCTTGAGCTTCTTGGCGAGGGCCTCGTAGAACATGCTGAGCGGAAACTCGTCCGGAAGCACGTCGTCCACCAGCTTGCGCGGCGGCTGCGTCAGGTCGAGGGCGTCGGGGCCCTTGGCCCACTTGGAGCCCGGGTGCGGGGCGAGGTAGGTGGAGACCAGCTCGTAGGCCTTGAACCAGTGGACCAGCTTCGGGCGGTCGATGCCCGCGCGGTACAGGTCCTCGATCTCGGCGCACAGCTGGTTCGTGACCTGCGGGGCACGCATCCAGTCGATCTTCAGCTTGTTGTCCGTCCAGCGCACGACGTCGTGCTTGTGGAGGTACGCGAAGAGCAGCTGGCCGCCGAGGCCGTCGTAGTTGCGGTTGCGGTCGCCGGAGACCGGGAAGCGGAACATCCGGTCGAAGAGGACGGCGTACTGCACGTCGCGGCCGTGCTCGTTGCCCTCGGACTCGAGCTTCACGGCCTCCTTGAAGGCGGTGAGGTCGCAGCGCAGCTCCTCCAGGCCGTACATCCAGAACGGCTGGCGCTGCTTGATCATGAACGGGTCGAACGGCAGGTCGCCGTGGCTGTGGGTGCGGTCGTGGACCATGTCCCACAGGACGAAGGCCTTCTCGCAGCGCTCCTGGTCCTCGACCATGCGGGCGATGTCCTCGGGCAGCTCGATGCCCAGGATGTCCACGGCGGCGCCGGTGACCTTGCGGTAGCGCGCGGCCTCGCGGTCGCAGAAGATGCCACCCCAGGTGAAGCGCTCGGGGGCCTCGCGCACGGCGATGGTCTCCGGGAAGAGCACGGCGGAGTGGGTGTCGTAGCCCGGGGTGAAGTCCTCGAGGGTGATGCCGAGGAACAGCGGGTTGTCGTACCGGGTGCGCTCCAGCTCGGAGAGCCACTCGGGCCACACCATCTTCAGCACGACGGCCTCGAAGTTGCGGTCCGGGTTGCCGTTCTGCGTGTACATCGGGAAGACCACGAGGTGCTGGAGGCCGTCGGCGCGGTGGGCGGCCGGCTGGAAGGCCAGCAGGGAGTCCAGGAAGTCCGGCACGCGGAAGCCGTCCGCGACCCACTTGCGCAGGTCGGCGACGAGCGCCTTGTGGTAGTCGGCGGCGTGCGGCAGCAGCGGGGACAGGGTCTCGACCGCCTGGACGGCGCGCTCGACGGCGGCCTCCACGTCGAGCGGGGCGGGGGCGCCCTCGGCCTCGAAGTCGATCGAACCGTCCTTGGCCTGCCAGGGGCGGATCTCCTCCACGGCGGCCTTGAGCTCGGGCCATGCCGGGTGGTCCACCACCCGCGCCCCGGCGGTTATCACGGTCCCGCCGATGCCCGGCACAAGAGTTTCCGTCATGTCACTTCCTCCACAGGAGAACCTCGCGTTAAGACAGCGTATGCATGCGAGGCTCTCCCGCTCAAGAGGAAACTCGGGAAATTTTTCTGTGACACCCCCTACTCCACCGAAAGTCTTCCCGTGACTCACGGTGGAATCCACCACTCCGCCTAGTAACCGGCGTAGCGTTCGGCCTAATCCGCGGACCGCGCGTTCACCCCTCCCCGGAAGTGCGGGATGACCTTCTCGCCCCACTGGCGCAGGGTCTCCATGCACGCCTCCTGCGGCACGGTCCCCATCTGGACCAGGCACATCACCTCGTCCGCGCCGGCCTCCCGCAGCCGCTCCACGTACGCGATGGCCTCGTCGGCGCTCCCGTAGGCGTGGTCGGCGTGGAAGGTGGCCGTCGAGGTCGGCCGGACGGGGACGTCCTGCTCGTGCAGCCGGGCCACGACCTGCTCGGCGGCCCGGCGCAGCTCCGCCGCCTCGTCGGCGCCCGGGACCACCGCCTCGTCGGGAACGCCCGCACCGCCGTACCAGTGCCCGATGGCCTGCGCGAAGAACCGCTGGCCCCGGATGCCGATCCGGCGGGCCTCCTCGGGATCGTCGAGCACGACGGTGGGGCAGAGCACGCAGAAGTGGTCGTTGACGGCGTCCGACACGAACCGGCTGCCGTCGCGCTCCGCGCGCGCCGCGTCGTAGACCGCCCGCATCCCCGCGATGGACTCCGGTCCGGCGAAGCCCATCACCAGGGCGCCGACGCCCAGCTCGGCGGCCTTCACCAGGGTCTCGCCCCGGCTGCACGCGAGGAACAGCGGCGGATGGGGCGCCTGCGCCGGGCGCGGCAGGATCGGGTGCGGGTCGATGTCGATCAGCTCGCCGTGGTACTCCAGCTCCTCCTCCCGCCAGGCCCGCCCGATGATCCGGAGCGCCTCCTCCACCTCGGCGCCGGCGCGGTCGCGGTCGACCCCGCACAGGGAGGTCTCCTGGAGCGTGCCGCCGCGCCCGGCCCCGAGGTCCAGGCGGCCGCCGGACAGCAGGTCGAGCATCGCGGCGCGCTCGGCGACGCGCACCGGATGGTTGAAGCCGAAGGGCATGCACACGACGCCGTGCCCGATGCGTATGGTGTTCGTCCTGGCCGCGACCCAGCTCAGGAAGACCTCCGGCGCAATTATTCCAATGCGCATAGGTAGTTGGTTACGGTGAAGCATGCCAGTCGCACCCGAGTACCTGCACTTGGTCTATCCCGGCCCCTTCCCCGCCCTCCTCTACGGCCGTGCCAGCGTCGACCCAAAGCAGAAGGGCACCAGCGTCCGCGCCCAGCTCCGAGAGGGCCACAAGCTGTGCGACGAGGTGGGCTGGCCCGTGGTCGACGAGTACAAGGACGTCGGCGTCTCGGCCTCCCGCCATGCCAGGAAGGACCGCGACGACTTCGAGCGGCTCCTGGACGACATCACCCGACGCCGCGGCCGGATCGTCGTCGCCTTCGAAGCCAGTCGGTACTACCGCGACCTGGAGGCGTACATCCGGCTCCGGAACGCGTGCCAAGAGGCCGACGTCTTGCTCTGCTACAACGGGCAGGTCTTCGACCTGTCGCGCCGGGAGGACCGCAAGGCCACCGCTATGGACGCCCTCCAGGCCGAGGACGAGGCTGAGGGGATCAGGGACCGCAACCTGCGTACGGCCCGGCAGACAGCCGAGGCCGGCAAGCCTTGGGGCATCGTGCCGGACGGCTACAAGCGGGAGTACGACCCGGATACAGGTGCCCTCCTCCGGCAGGTCGAGCACCCTGTGCAGGGGCCGGTGGTCCGCCGCATCTGGAAGGAGGCGGCCGCCGGACAGTCGCTCCGCGGTATCGCTACCCGTCTGAACCGCGACGGCCACCGGACGCAGAAGGGGAAGCAGTGGCATGTCTGGCACCTTCGCACCATCCTCCGTAATCCCGCGTACGCCGGACGTCGGAAGTTCCGCGGCGAGGACTACAAGGTCGGCACGTGGCCGGCCTTGGTAGACCGGCCGGTGTTCGAGACCGTGCAGCGGCTTCTCGACATGGAGGGGCGCGCCTGGGCAACGGACCTGACCCCCAGGCACCTGCTGGCCGGGATAGGTCTGTGCGGCGAACACTTTGACCTGCGCAAGACGAACTCGGAACCGACCCTGAGGGGGTTCGTGAACCGGGGCTACCCGTCGTTGAAATGCGATCTGAGTGCGCACGTGTCGATCAACGAAGAGAAGTTGATCGCGTACACCGAGGAGCACCTGTTGACCTACCTCGCCTCGGACAAGGCCAAGCGGGCCTTTCAGGCGAAGGTGGACGACCGCGAGGCCGACGCGGCCCGCATCCGCCTGCGGGCCTTGGAAGGGCAGCTGGAGGAGGCCCGGGTCGCGGCCACGACGTTCGACGAGAACGGGGTCCCGGGGCTGAGTATCGCGTCCCTGAACGCGACGGAGCTGCGGCTAGTACCGCTGATCGCGGCGGCCAAGCAGGCGGCTCGCCCGTCCGTCGTGCCGGAGGTGCTGCTGAACCTGTTGGAGGCGACGGATCCCGATGTTCTGTGGGACCGATACGATCTTCAGCAGCAACGTTCCGTCTTGCGACTCTGCCTCACGGTGCGGTTGCACAAGGCGTCCGTTCGCGGGGTGCGTTCCATCCAGGCCGGGCGGGTCACCCTTGCCTTCGAGGGCGAGCCGGGCTTTATGGGTGGCCTGCGTCGCGGTCAAACGCCGCCTCCTGAACGGGACTTGGGTCTGCCGGGTGGGCGGTAGCCCTCTCGCGCATGCCGGGCCTCGGGAACTGCACGACGCGGCCGGGCTGGACCGGGGTCTCGTTGAGGATTCCGCGTCGGCCGTGGTCCACGCCAGTGAGGTAGGCGTCGATCTTGATCTGGGCCCGCTCATCCTCCAGTTCCTGGAGGAGGCGGGCCCGCTCTACATCCGCTTGGGCGCGAAGGGCAACGCGCTCCGCTTCCAGGTCGCGGATGATCCGTCTCTCCTCCTCCATCAGCGCTCCCTGGGCCGCGACGTAGCGGGTCCGCTGGTCATCGGCGGCCTGCACGGACTTTGCGAGGCGGGCTCGTTCCGCCCGGGCGTCCGTGGTCCAGCTGCGCATTTTGGCGAGGGAGAGAAGGAGGGCAGCCGTGAAGGCCGTAACGCCTCCGCCGACGCTGCGCGCCAGGTCGTTCGCGAAGATGCCGTAGGCGACGACGCCCACGGCAAGGACTAGTGCGAAGCCGGCCGCCAGGGCCGAGACCCGTGCGCGTGTGGCTGCGTCGTGCATTCGTACCCCCGCTACATCTGTGCTGCGGCACCCCCGCCGGCGTCGCCCGCCTCGCGTTCGGCGTCTTGAATTCGCCGCTGCCTTTCGAGGCCTGCCGCGACCATCTCGCGTGCTACGGGGTCGGTCAGGCCGAGGGCGGTTGCTACGTCGTCGAGGGTGATTGAATCTGAGCCTACCCCTGTTGCCCCTGTTTGTGAGGGGGTTGACAGTGACTCAGGTGACGCGATCCCTGACTCGATGAGCAGGTCTCGCAGTTCCAGGTGGACGACCTGGGCGATGCGCTCGTAGGCCCATGGGTCGGGGAGCGTCTGGCCGGAAAGCATCCGGCCGACGGCTGTCTCCGTCATGCCCATATCGCGCGCGAGCACTGCCTTGGTGCCGCGCTTGGTGAGGTCGTAGCCCGCCTTTGAGGCTGCCTCTGCCACGAGCCTGCCGAACCGCGCTCGTACCGATTCACTCCGCATGTGGGCACGGTATCTCGCCCGCGAGCAAGTTGCAGCAATCTGTCTCGCACGCAAGATTGCAGGTCAGGGCCCATTTCAAGCATGCATGCACCTTAATGAGCTAACTCGACAGCATGTTCGAGTCAAGATTTCATGCCACCTCCCCAACTTCTTGCTTGCGCGCAAGACAGGAATAGGGCTACCTTTCTTGCGGGCGAGACAGAAGCTCTGGCTCCCCCGCAAGAAAGGAGGCCCCCACATGCCCTACCGCCTGCGCATCGACCGACTCCGCGCCGCCGCCCTCGCGGCCGGCGACCAGAGCAACACCGCGATGGCCCGGCGTACCGGTATCTCGGAGTCCGCCGTGTCGCGGATGCTCCGGGGCAAGGCTCGGCCCCGGCTCGAAACGCTTCTCCAGATCGGCCTGACCTACGGGCTCACGCAGGAGGACCTCGTCGAGACCACCGAGGCGGCGGCGTGACCCGCGCCGAGCGCCTGGCGATCCTCGGGCCCGCCACCATCGCCGAGATTCACGAGCGGGTAGCTGCGGCCCCGCCGCCAAGCGACGCACTGATCGAGTCGCTGCGGCCGATCCTCACGAACCCGGCGAAGCCCGCCTCGGCCAAGGTGCCGACCACGGCGCCCGCCGAACAGCAGATCGCGGCCTGACCAACGAAAAGCGGGGCCGCCCGGACGGCCATCCGGACAAGCCCCTCGGCACACCTCACACCCAGAGATCGAGGTACACCGTGATTCACAAGCCTAGCCCGACCGACCTGCCGCACGGCGCCCGCCGTACGGTCCTGGTCGCCCTTCCCCACCGGCCGAGTCCCGAGCCCACGACGGTCGAGCAGGTGCTCCTGTCGGCGGCGCGGACGATCGCCCGGGTGGGTCTGCACCACGAGGACTACGTGGCCGACGCCCTCAACCACGGAGCCCTGGAGGTCCCCCTCTACTCCCGTCCGATGTCCGTGGTCGGCGCGATCCGTTACGCGGCGACCGGGTCCCCGCAGCGCATGAGCACGCTCGCTGATCAGGCCGTCGGGTTCCTGGCCTTGTCGATCGACGGGGGGCCGGTGTGGCGGGACGTGCTGTCCCTGGAGCTGCACGTCGAGGAGTGGTCCGACGGCGTGGACACGGCCAGTGCGGTGGCGTTCCTGGAGCTGGTGGCGACGGCCCCGGAGCGTGCCGCGTGAACGCGCACCAGGTGCGGGCGGCGGCCGGTGCACTGCACGCGGCGATGGAACGGGGCGCGGCGACGCCGGCGGAGTTGGCGTACGACCTGGAGGCGGCGGGGCTGCTCCAGTCGCCGGAGTCGGCGGCCGAGCTGGCCCGGCTGCGGGCCCGGGTCGCGCAGCTGGAAGCTGACCGCTACGCGGAGGTCTCCGCGTGGCTGTACAAGAAGGCGCGCGAGTACCGGTCGACGCGCAACCGGGAGCACGCCGTTCAGGCCGAGGTGCTGGAGCGCATGGCTTCCAAGGTGGCGCGCGGCGGGATCCGGCCCACCGAGGACCCGTACGACTCCCCGCTCCACCACGACTACCGGCTCGGCCGTGAGCTGCCGGAGGTGCCCCGTGGCTGACCTCCCGATCACCCCGTCCGGCTGCCGGCACTGCGGCATCCCCAGGGGCGAACACGCCCGGCGCTGGAAGCAGCCCGCCGGCTGGCACGCCTGGGAGTCCCCGACCGACCGCCAGATCCTCGCCCGCATGCAGATGCGCCGCCGCCTCGCCCGCAAGGAGGGCCAGTGAGCACCAACCCGAGCCGGGAGCCCGGCCTCTCGATCAGGCCCGACACGATGTGGCTGGCCGGGATCCTCCGCGCCGACCAGATCCGCCGCGACACCCTCGTATCCCTCGTCGCGACGTGGGGCGACGACGAAGCCCGCGAGGACATCCTCCTTCAGCTCGACGCGCTCGCCGAGGCCGTGGCCTCGCCGAGGGAGGGCGAGCTGGACCACCTGATCGGGGCCGTCGAGGACGCGGCGGCGATGGACGACGCCGAGGTCCGTATCGACCTGGCGGCCGCGCTGCGGCTGCGAGCGGAGCTGGACGCGGTGATCGAGACCCTCGGCCGGTTCAACCCGGCGGCCGTCGCCCGGCCCGTCGCGCTTCCTCGGCGGCAGGACCGGAGGGCGTCGTGAGCGTTCAGATGAAACGTACCCGGGTCGACCACGCGGTGGTCGCTGACCAGCTCCGAGCCATGCCCGGCGAGTGGCGGACGGTGCAGGTCTACCCGAGCCGTTACACGGCCGTCGGGATGGCCCGCCTTGTCCGGAGGCCGCGCCTGACCAACTCGGCCTACCACCCGGCTGGCTCGTACGAGGCGACGGTCGAGATGGTCGACAACGGCACGGCTCTCGTCGTGCGCTTCGTCGGGGGGTCCCGATGACCGCCAGCGACCGGCGGGCGCTGCTCCGCCGCCGGTTCACCGAGCAGCCGGGACCGATCCGTACCGGCCAGGTCTGCAAGTTCTACCTGGCCCAGGGTCTGGAGCCGTGCCGGACGACGGCCCGCGCCGACCTGAAGACACTGGAGCGTCTGGGGTTGATCTACGCGACGGGGCCGACGGACGACCGCCGCTGGTGGCTGCGGGCGATCGGCGGTGCCCGATGACCGACACCGTGCTGGCCGGGGCTTCGGCCCCGGCCGCCGGCCGCCGGGTCACCCCCACCGGCCGACTCATCCTCTCCGCCGACGCCGACCGCACCGACTGGCTCACCGCCCGCCGCTCCGGCCTCGGATCCTCCGACATGGCCGCCGTCCTCGGCATCAGCCGCTACGGCAACGCCCTCTCCGTCTACCACGACAAGACCGGCGGACTCCCGCTGGAAGGCGACGACTCGGAACCGGCCCTTTGGGGGCGGCTCATGGAGGAAACCGTCGCCCGCGAGTGGGCCCGCCGCAACCGCTCCGTTGTCCGCCGGGTCGGGCTCGTCGCGAACGTGGACCGGCCCTGGCAGATGTGCACCCTGGACCGGCGCGTCATGCAGTGCCCCCTGGCCGACGCCGCGGAACGCTGCGCCGTCGAGATCAAGTGCCGCGACCGGATGAAGGCGGACCAGTGGCGGCGTGGCGTCCCGGACGACGTCCTCGCCCAGACGCTGTGGCAGGCCGACACCTGCGGCTACGAGCACATGCACGTCGCGTGCCTGATCGGTGGCAACGACTACCGGCAGTACGTGATCCGCACGGCCGACCACGCCCAGCTCGTTGCCGACCTGCGGGCGGCCGGCGCCCGGGCCTGGAAACAGATCACCACCCGGCGGCCGCCGGTCCTCGCCGCCGACGCCGACCCGGACGTCCTCCTCGACCTGTACGAGCAGCTCCACCCGTCCCGGGCCGGGGTCGTGGACGTCACCCGCGACGGCGACGCCCAGGACGCCCTGGCCGATTACCTCGCCGCGCACGCCGATCTGACGGCAGCCCGGCGCAGGAAGAAGGACGCCCAGGCCCGCATGGTCGGCGCCCTCGGCGACGCCGACACGGCGACCGTCCTCGACCGCGTCGTCTACAGCCTCGACACCGGCGCCCGGCAGCACTGCGACGTGGCCCGCCTCGCCGAGCGCTGGCCGGACGCCTACGCCGACTGCGTCGAGGACCGGCCGACGACCCGCCTGAACATCCCCCGCCCCGTCCGTGAGGAGTACAGCGCATGAGCACGCTCGAAGAGCGCGCCGCAGCCGCCGCAGGCCGCACCGAATCCGCAGCCGCACCGGCGGCCGCCGAAAGCGCCCACGTCCCGGCGCCGCTGGCCGACCCGGACATCCCCGAGCCGGGCCCGGAGGGCCCGGAGCGAGTGCCGGTGTGGACCGCCTGGTCCCGCGTCATGGGCACGGTCCGGGGAATCGCCAAAAACGGCTGGTACGGCAAGCCCAACACCACCGGCAGCTACCAGTTCCGTGGCGTCGACGCCGCCCTCAACGCCTTCGGTCCGGCCTGCCGCCTGCACGGGGTACTCGTCCTCCCGGTGCGCACCGAGGCCGCGTACCGGGACGTGAAGACGTCCACGGGAAAGAACTCCCGTGAGTGCACCGTCACGGTGACGTACCGGATCGTGGGCCCCGCTGGCGACTTCCTCGAAGTGCAGTCCGTGGGTGAGTCGATGGACTCGGCCGACAAGGGAACCGCGAAGGCGCTGTCCACGTCCCTGCGGTCCCTCCTGTTGCTCGGCGGTCTCGTGCCGACCGACGACGCCGACCCGGATTCCAGCAACGTCGAGCGGGGGGAGGCGCCGGTCCGTTCGGCGCTGTCGTACCTGGACGAGGTGTGCAACCCGGGTACCAGCACCGGGCGCCTGCGTCAGATCCACTACGAGCTGCGGCAGACCAACCAGCTCGGGACGCTCGTTACCAACGAGGTGGGCGACGAGGAGCCGATCGGCGAGATGGTCGTCCGCATCGGCAAGGAGCGCGCCGCCGGGGGTGCGCAGTGAAGTTCGCTGACGCCCGCCGACTCGCGTTCGACACCGAGACCACCGGCCCCAACCCGGCCGAGGACCGCATCGTCACCGCCGCTCTCATCGCCCGCGGCGGCGGCCTCCCCGACCGGGCCGTGTCCTGGCTGATCAACCCGGGGATCCCGATCCCGGCCGAGGCCACCGAGGTGCACGGGATTGACGACGCGACGGCCGCCACCGGCGCCGCGCCGGCCGAAGCTCTCGACGACATCGCGGACCACCTCGCCCGGGCCCTGGCCTACGGCATGCCGGTGGTCGCCTTCAACCTGTCGTTCGACTGGACAATCCTCGCCCGGGACTTGGAGCGGCACGGGCTGAAGCTGCTCGCCGAGCGCCTGCCCGAGGGCTTGATACCCGGCCTGGTGGACCCGCACGTCATCGACAAGCAGGTCGACCGGTACGTCAAGGGCTCTGGCATGCGGAAGCTGAAGCCCACCTGCGAGCGGTACGGGGTCGAGCTCACCGACTGGCACACCGCCGAAGCCGACGCCCTCGCCGCGCTCCTGATCGCCGAGGCCCAGTTCGAGCGGTACCCGCACTTGAACGAGATGGGCCCGGAGCAGCTGTTCGCCGCGCAGCGCTCATGGCGAGCCGAGCAGCAGGCCGGCTTGCAGGACTGGTTCCGCACGAAGGCCACTCCGGAGCAGGGCGGCGACCCCCACAAGGTCATCGACGGCTCTTGGCCCCTCATCCCCCACCAGCAGGACGGAGACCTGTGATGCCCGTATCCGGACGCCGATACCGCGCCCTCCAGCAGCAGACCGCCGAGCAGCGTGCCGACATCCTCCGCCTGGAGCGGGAGCTCACCGACGTGACCGCTGAGCGGGACGCCGCCCGCGAGGTCGTGCGGAGCCTGTCCGAGCGCCACCGCGAGCTGATCACCCGCCCGCTCACCGCCGGTGAGACCGTCATCTTCCGCCAGCTCCGCCAGTCCGAGGACGCGCGCCGGCAGCTCGCCGAGCAGCTCGACATCCTCCAGGCCGCGAACGAGGGCGCGGCCCGCGAGGCGTACGACCTGGCCAAGGCCGCCCGGCAGGTGACCGCGTGAGCCTCACCGTGACCCCCGCGACCGGGATGCCGCTCACCCTCCCGGCCGCGGGCACCAACCGCCCGCTCGTCATCGGCCTCGACGTGGCCCTCAGCGCCTCCGGAGTCGCTGGCGACGGCTGGACCGACCACGTGCGGTGCACCAGCCCGAGCCGGCACGCCCGCCTTTCCTACCAACTCGACAGACTCGCCGAGTTCTACCGCAGCGCGGACTACGTCGTCATCGAGGGCGCCGCATTCTCCCGCGGCGACACCCGGGGCGCCGACGTCCTCGCCGCGATGCGGTGGATGGTCCGCCACGACCTGTGGAAGCGGCGCATCCCCTACGCCGTCATCACGCCCAGCAAGCGCATCACCTACGCCACCGGCAGCACCGTCCACAAGGACGAGCACGGTGTCCGGCTCAAGGGCCCCGCGCTCAAGGGGCTCGTCCGGTCGGCGGTCGAGGAGCGGTACGGCATCCACACCGAGGGCCCGTGCCGGTACGACGAGGCTGACGCCTACGTCCTCCTCGCCATGGGCTACGCCCACCTCGGGCACCCGCTCGCCGAGGTACCCGCCACGCACTCCCGGGCGCTGGACGGCTGCGACTGGTCCGGGTTCGACAAGGCGGTGTCCCGATGAAGATCCGAGCCGACATCGCCGAGATGCTCCGCGACGGCCTCACCGACCGGCAGATCGAGAAGCAGGCCGGCGTCAACCACGTCCGGATCTCGGCCGCGCGCGCCGCGATGGGGATCCCCAAGTGCCGGGGCGGCCAGCGCCCCCAGGAGAGCTTGGAGAAGGGCTTGCGCGACCGTGCGCGGGAGGTCGCGGGCGGCCACTGGGAGTGGCTGGGGACGTTCAGCCGCAGCTGTCCCGTCTTCCGCTTCAACGGAATCCGGGTCACGGCCTACCGGGCAGCGTTCGTCGCCCGGTACGGCCGGCGCCCCGTCGGTGCGGTCCGCCCGGTTTGCGGCTACCCCCACTGCGTCGCGCCCGACCACGTGGACGACCAGGCCGGCCGTGACCGGACCGACGCCGTGTACGCGGCCCTGTTCGGAGGTGCCAAGTGACCTGGGAAAGCCAAGCTCTGTGTGCCGAGACCGACCCTGAGGAGTTCTTCCCCGAGAAGGGCGGAACCACCCGGGCGGCGCGAACGGTCTGCATGGCCTGCGAGGTCCGCGACGAGTGCCTGGAGGCCGCCCTTGCCCGCCGCGAACGGTTCGGGATCTGGGGCGGCCTGTCCGAAAGGGAACGCCTCGCGCTCCGCCGCCACGAGGAGGCGGCGTGAACGCGGCGGCCGCGGCCTGGATCCGCGACACCGTCCTCGTCCAGTCCGCAGAACTCGTCGGCCCGCGAGCTGGCGGCCCGTGCCCGTGCGACGCCCGTCGCCCCTGCGCGGCGTGCCAGGTCGGCAGCCACTACCAGTGCGGCGGCTACCTGGAGGACCGCGAGAAGAGCCTCTACGGGCCCGGGCTCGCCTGGCCCCCGCGCGCCGGCGTCTGGACCACAGGCCCGACATGCCGGGCCCAGTGCACCTGCCGCTCCTGCCACCCGCCGGAGCCCCCGCAACAGCTCGGGCTGTTCGGGTGAGCGGCCGCCGTCCGCGCCGGACCCCCACCGCGCTCCCCGCCTCCGGCGTCCTGGACTGGTCCGACAAATCCCACTGGGCCCGCACCCAGGCGCCCTGCCGGTACTGCCAGCGCCCCACCTTCCTCCGTGACGACGATGGCCGCCCCGCCGACAAGGTGTGCGCCGAGGACGCGCTCCAGCAGCAGGCCGCCCGCGTTGCTGCCGCCTACCGGAACGACGCGATCCAGCCCTAGCCCTCCCACAGCCCGCCTGGATCCCGGCCGGCGCCCGCGGTTCGACGCCGCGGGCGGGCGCCAGACCCACCCCCTGCTCCACCGAACGGAGATCACCCGAGATGCCCTGGTTCAACGTGGACGACGGGTTCGACACGCACCCGAAGGTGCGCAAGGCCGGCAACGCCGCGGCGGGCCTGTTCTGCCGCCTGGGCTCCTACTCCGCCCGGCACCTCACCGAGGGCCAGCTCGACGCCGACGTCGTCCGCGACTACGGGACACCCGCCACGGTGCGGAAGCTCGTCACGGTCGGCATGCTCCATCCGGTCGGCCACGGCTGCGAAAAGTGCGAGCAGCCGATGGACGGCGGATACGTCATGCACGACTACCTCGACTACAACCGGTCGAGGAAGCAGATCGAGGCGGCCCGCGAGAACGGCCGGAAGCGGCAGCAGAAGGGCCGCGACCGGGCGCGCGACGAGCGAAACGCGAGTGATTCCGACGCGAATCTCGGCGCAAACTCGCGTGAGAATGCGCCGAGTTCCGCGCCGAACTCGCACGAAAATGAACCCCTGTTTAGGGATGAACCCGCAGGTCAGGACGGCGCGTCACAGCGTGACACCCTCCAGGGTGCTACGGGTGTCCAATCCCATCCACTCCAATCCGAGGTTCCTCCTGCGGAGGAACCTCCCCCCTACCCCCCGCACGCCAGCGACCGTCTCCCCGCCGTCCGTGATGCAGGCGAGGCGGCGGTAGCGGGAGCACCCGCCTGGCTCCAGCCGCTCATCAGCGCCATGGGCCAGGCCGGCATGCACGTGCCGTGGAAGTTCAAGGGCGACGACTTGATCCGCATCCACAACGACATCCGTCGGCTCGGCATCCCGCTGATGGTCGAACAGGCCCGGCGGGGCTGGCAGTCCGCCCGGACACCCGTCATCTCGTCGCGGTTCTTCTACGACAGCTGGCACGCCGTTCCCACCCCCGAGCCCACACCCGACGGCCGTCCCAACCTCCGCGCCGTCGGCGGCCCGAGCAAGACGTCCGAGTACCTCGAAGACATGGCGGCCATCGCCGACGAGCTCCGCCAGCGAAAGACCGGAGGCGCCTGATGGAACCCGAGCAGATCCCCGAGCTGATCGCCCAGATCGCCCTCGCCGACCCCCGCGTGAAGCGGGACGACAAAGTCGAGCGGCGCGCCCAGATCCTCATGTGGGCCGGCATCCTCGCCGACGTCCCGTACGACTTCGCCATCCGCGCCGCGCAGCAGCACTACGCGGAGAAGGTGTGGCCGGTCCTCCCCGCGGATATCGCGACCCGGTGGGCGGCGATCGTCCGCGACCGCATGAACCGCGACGCCGACCCAGAGCCCCTCGGCGTCGACCCCGACGACGAACAGGCCTACCGGACCCAGCTCGCCGCCCGCCGCCGGGCCGTCGCGCACGGACACACCGCCCCCGTCGAGGCCCGCGAACTCACCGCCGCCCCCGACGAGGTCCAGGAGCGGCTCCAGCAGATCGGCCGGTACATCCCGGACCACGCCCGGGACGCCCTCGCCTCGTACCGCCCGGTCCGCGCCGCCCGTGAACGCCTCATCCGCGCCGGCCAACTCGACCCCCTCGCCGTGGCCTGCCCCTGGTGCGGAGCCGCCATCAACCAGGCCTGCCGCGGCCGCCGAGTCACCCCCGGCCGCGACCCCGAAAGCAAGCGGCAGGGCGGCCGGGCCCCCCACCCCTCACGTGTAGACGCCGCCCGCCACAGCCACCCCAACGCCGCCTGAAGGAGCCCCATGCCCGCCACCCCCTACTACGACGACGGCACCGTCAGCCTCTACCACGGCGACATGCGCGAACTCCTCCCCGCGCTTGGCGTGCAGGCCAACTGCATCGTCACCGACCCGCCCTACGGCGTCATGTCCAAGACCGGCTCCATGCCCTGGGACACCTGGCCGACCAGTTGGACGAACATCGCCGCCACCATCACCTCCTCCATGTGGGCCTTCGGCACCTTCCGCACCTACCTCGACCACCACACCGAGTTCACGGACGCCGGCTGGCGCATGTCCCAAGACGTCATCTGGGCCAAACCTCACGGAACCGGCATCACCTCCGACCGATTCCGGCGTGCACACGAACACGCCATCCACTGGTACCGCGGGTCCTGGCGCGACATCCACCACAAGACGCCCCGACTTCCTAGCGGCAAGCCGCTCCAGTCTCCGGCCACACGCAAACGAGGCGGGCGTGGAGACACATACACCCATCGGCCCGCTGGCACCTGGACCGACGACGGCACCCGCTACGCCCTCTCCGTCCTCCACGGCCCCAGCGCACGCGGCCGCCTCCACCCCACAGAAAAGCCCCTCCCCGTCCTGGACCTCCTCATCCGGTACGCCTGCCCGCCCGGCGGCCTCGTCGTCGACCCGTTCGCCGGTAGCGGCAGCACCCTTGATGCCGCCAGACGGGCCAGACGCCGCGCAATCGGCATCGAAGCCAACGAGGCCTACTGCGCCGCGGCGGCGACACGCCTGTCTCAACTCGCACTGCCCGTCTGACCGGCGCACATCGCTGGTGCCAACCCCGAATAGCACCGCATCGACAACCAGGACTGACCAGTCCGGCCTGACCCGGTTCCCGCCCTCTCGCGCGCAAGGAGAAGCCCTCATGCCCGACATCCACATCGCCCTCACCCCGACCGGCGTCATCCCCCACCCCAGCCGCTTCACCCACACCGACCCCGACGGCGACCGGCTCCTCATCAGCACGGCCGTCTTCGACGACGGGACGCCCGGCATCTACTTCCGCACCGACCCGAACGGGTCCGGGCTGCCGCTGACGGACCTGGAAAGGCTGCTCGCACAGCTCCAGGTGATCGCCGCCGCGTCACGGGAGGAGGCGGCGGAGGCCCAGCCCGAGGAGGAACTGGAGGCCGCGTGCCTACGCGCCATGGCTGACGAGGACATCGCCTCGCACCCCGACCGCATCTGACCCACCCGCCGGCCGCCCCGCGGGTGCGGGGCGACCGACCCCACCAGCATCCATCACCCCGAAAGGGCCACGCTGTGAGCCGCTTTGAGTACACCGATCCCGACGGCGACAGGCTCGCGATCGAGCCTGCCCTCCTCGCCGACAGCACCCCGGCCGTCGCTTTGATCGCCATGCAGGACAGCACCACGGACGCCGCCACGATCGACGTGCCGCTCGACCGCGTCGAGGAGGTCGTTGCGGGCATCCGCGATATGGCCCGCCAGGCGGCCTACACCGCCGCGTACCACCGGCCCTGCCGGTTTCCGGGCGACTCGCCCGCGATGCGCGCCGCCGCCCTGTCTGGTGTCCGCCCCGACCGGCGTCGGACCCTGACCGAGCTGGAGCACGACCGTGCCTGGCATGCGATCGAGGGCGCGGCCGAGGACGGCGCCGACCCGGGGACCGTGCTCGCCGCGGTCCTGCACGCGCTGGGCATCGACCCGCCCGGCAGCGAGCCGGCGGGTGCGCCCATCACCGACGAGACCGAGCCGTACCAAGAAGCCGCGCGCCGCGCTCATCGCCGCCTCGCCGCCGTCGAGCGCCTCGCTTCCGGCCGTCCGGGCTACCACCAGATCACGGTCAAGGCGCTGCTCAACGCCATGAGCGACGCTGACGAGGAGGCCGGAGCATGAGCCCCCTCACCACCGCCGAGCGCCAGTTCCTCCGCTTCGCCCTCGACCTCGCCGCCGACCACATGGCCGTACGCGGCGACGAGTTCACCGACGAGGACGACGCCGCCCTCGCCCGACTGCGGCAGCTCGCCGCCGCGTCCGCCCCGGGGCCGGTGACTGTACAGCTGACGTTCGTGGACGCCGAGGCGACGCAGGCCATGATCAAGGAGATCGTTCGCCGCGACGGACGGGGCTCCCAGTGACGGCCCTCCTCCTCGTCGCCGCGGTCTCGGTCGGCTACCTCGCCGGCCGGGCCCGGCCCGCCCCCCGCGCCTCCGACTGGGCCTGGTTGCAGATCGACCGCCGCCGGGCGCCCCGCTCGTCGTGGCGCTGGTGGGCGGCTCAGCCCGTCTTCGCCGTTGAGATCGCCGTCCTCCTCGCCACCCGCCCCCGCGCGACCGTCCACGCCTGGCGGACCCGCAACGAACCGCAGCCGCCGCGCAGCCCCGCGCCCCGCATCCGCAGGCTCACCGAGGAGCAGCCGTGATCTTCCTGTACTCGCTCGGCGTCTGGCTGCTCATCTCGATCCCCGTCGCGCTCCTCTGCGGCCGTCTCATTCGCCACGGCGAGAACCAGGCCAGCCACACCCGCAACGCCCGCCACAGCCGCCCTCAGGGCCCTTCCTGGGTCCGCAACGACCGTCACGGAGAACACCGATGACCATCAAGGCCCGCCAGACCTACCGCGCCGCCAACCCCCTCGACGAAGGCCGGCGCATCCTCATCGTGTCCTGCCCCGAGGGCCTCGACTTCGCCTGGGTGTGCGACCCCCTCACCGGCCTGCGGCCCCGCACCATCTCGCTCCGAAGCCTCCACGCCACCCCGACAACGAAGACCGGCCAGCCCCGGCGCAGCGGCTACGTCCTGGAGGCCGACGGGAGCGACCAGTGACCTGCCCCACCGGCAAGTTCACCTACCGCACCCAAGGCGCCGCCCGCCGGAACCTCCGAAACCTCCGCGCCCGGGGCCGCAGCGAGATCGCCCTCTACCCGTGCCCGCACTGCCTCGCCTGGCACCTCACCAGCCACCCCAGGAGCCCCCGGTGACCGACTACCCGCCCGGCCCGATCGGCGCCGCACGCCGCGCAGTCGCCGCCCGCGAACAGCACCCCAACGGCGGCCGGCACACCGCCGACACGATCACCGACGACGCCCTCGACGAGCTGTACGCCCGCATCGAGACCCTGGAAGCCGTGGCCGCTGGCAACAAGCGGCACGTGCAGTTCATCGTCCCAGACCTGGAGAACGCCCTCGCCCGTGCCGAGCAAGCAGAGGCCGAACGCGACAAGGCGTGCACCGCGTTCAACGCCAAGGTCATGGAACTGGAGGAGGCGAAAGAGGACCGCGCCACCCTGGCCCTCATCTTCGACGGCTTCGGCCGGCTCCTCGCCACCAGCTCCCGCGACTGGCAGCCCTACCCCGTCGACGCCTGGTTGTACGCCGTGATCCTCGGCTGGGACTGCGAGGAGACCGTGCATGACGGCTCCTGCACGCACGGCGCGTTGGAGGAGACAGCCGAGATGCACGGCTGGGACGAGGCCACCATCGCCAAGGCCCGCCGCTACCGAGCCGCCGTCCGCGGCCTCACCGAGCCCAAGGAGCCCGCCCAGTGAGCACCTGGCACCTGCTGATCATCTGCGTCACCGCCCTCGGCCTCACCCTCATCTGGGCCGCCGTCCGCATCAACCAGCACAAGGAGAAGTAGCCATGGTCCACCTCGACATGAGCGACGCCCGCCGCCAAGCCATCGCTGCGTGGCTCACAGACCAGGGCATCGACCCGCGCACCGTACCCGTTGACGCCGTCCTCGACTTCGTACCGACCGATGACGGCCTTTCCTGCCTGCTCACCTACGACGGCTACGTCCTGGAGTCCGGCCGTATCCGCTGTGACCCCCACACCGGTGAACCCATCCGCGAGCGGCAAATCCACGCGTTCCAGGGAGCCGTCCCCGACTTCCCCGCCTGAGCATGCGCGAGGGGCGCGCCCACCGTCCGCCACAGACCAGGGCGCGCCCCCAGGTGGCCACCACCGTACCCGCACCACGCCCCAGGAGTACCGCGATGACCACCCACCCCGCCGCCGCACACCTCATCCGCATCGCCACCCTCTGGCCCCACCTCGACGACGCCCTCGACCAGCGCGGAACCAACTGGCTCGCCACCAAGGCCGACCTCTTCCGCGTCCTCGACCAGGCCGACGCCGAAGAAGCCGCGGCCCTCCGCGCCCTGGAGCGAGACCCGCAGCAGATCGGCGAGACGCCGGCCCCGGTGAACCTGCGGATCCTCGACACTGCCCGCCTCGTCGAGGCCACCCTCATCCACCTTGCCGACACCCTCGCTCCCCAGATCACCCGGCCCGCCCTCTCCCACGCCCCGGCCGACTGGGAGGCCCGCGGCTGGACCCCCGTCGACCGGGCGCTCCGCAACCAGTGCGCCGACGACGAGCAGGCCGACCCGGCCCGCTGGCGGTACACCGGCCTGCGCACCGCCGAGTACGCGGCCGGGTGGCTGCATGCCCGCGTCCAGGGCGAGGACGGGCCCTTCCGGCCGCTCACCGCCACCCAGCTCGATCACGTCGAGCAGGTCGCCGCCGGCTGCGCCGACCGGATCGCCGCCGTCCTCGACCTCACCGTCCGCGAGGAGACCGCGATCCGGCCGTGCCCGGACTGCGCCGGGCGGTTGGTCGTCACCACCGGCGCCGGCCAGGCCCCGGCCGCCCGGTGCGAGGGCTGCGCGCGCGGCTGGACCCTGCCCGACACGACGGCCGCATAGCCGAAGCGAGGCCGAACCGCGGGCCACACTGGGCACCTCCGCCGGAAGGATCCCCATGGACGCCAGCGTTCGCCTCACCGTCTCCGGCACCGTGGCCGGCCAGCTCTGCAACGTGTCGATGCCGTACCCCCGCCAGTGCTGGGACGGAGTGTCCGAGGCGGATCGGGAGGCACTTCGACTGATCGCCCGCTGGAGGTTCAGCGCATGGGCCTACGACGAGTACGGGGTTCGACTGCCTCCGGAGGACGTTGACGCTCTACCTGTGACAGTCGGCTGAGGCACGACTCCCCAAGGATCCTTGGGGAGTTGTACGGCGGTGGCCGAGCCTGTCCACTGGGCTCACCACTTGCCCGACGAAAGGCGAACCATGCCTGAGAACACTGACCCGATCATCTCCATCTGCGGCTGCGGCCGTCCGGTGAAGACCGACCCTCACCTCGCCGGGGAGCTTCCCAACGAGCCCCGACACTTCCAGGTCGCGGGCGAGCCCGTCGCCTGCCCCGAATAGCACCTCGACCCGGGCGTCCGACTCTTCGGTGTCGGGCGCCCCCCGTTTCCCGATCAGCCGCCTCATGATTCCCTGCCTGCGATACTCGGCTGGCGAAGGAGGGCACCGTGAACCCGACAGAGCGCGCAGCCATGGATCTTGCGATCCAGTACGAGCTTTCGCAGGGCCGGCACCCCGTAGACGTGAGTCACGGGGCGGCGCCCGGATTCCTGCCCTCGGTCATGGCCTGGGCTTCCGCACGGCACCCGCAGGCCCCTTCCCGCCCTGGGTGCGACCTGGTGTCGCTGGGCACCGACGGAGTACCCGCCCGGATCATCGAGGTGAAAGGCAAGAACGGCGACAGGACCAGCGTTCCCATCGTCGAGCGTCAGCGGGCCGCAATGAACGCACTCGGCGAGGACTGGTGGCTGTACGTCGCCTTGAACTGCGGATCCCGCCCAGAGCTGATCATCGTCCGCGAACCGCGGCGCCTGCCCTGGCACCTACTCACCGAGGCCGCCGAACTTCCAGCAGGCCAGTACCGGCGCGTCGGCCAAGAAGCGCGCTGGGGTGTCCAGCCCTCGGACATCCGGACGTTCGGGGAAGTCGCTTTGTTGTAAAACGCGGCCGGCCGCACCCCAGCGACGCAGGCCGCCCAGTCGTCACCACCAGCACTGGTCAGACCCCGGCCGCGTGGCGCAAGAGCTGCGCGCTGCCCGGGGCAGCCGTCCAGACCCCTCCGGGTCCTCTCCGAACGGGTCCGGACGCCATCCCACCGTGACACACGCTGGATCCGGTGTGGTCGTTCGAAGCTGGCACACCGCCGGTATGGCCAGGGCGCCCGGTAGCCCGCTACTCGTCCCCAGCTCCGCCCGAGGACGCGTCGGGCGGGGCCTCCGAGGCCTTCGCCGCAGTCTTGAGCGCCTTCTCTACCTCATGCCGCGAGAGATCCTTCTCCTTCGCGTACTTCGTCACTGCGGCATGCACCGCGTCCACCGCGTCCAGCCAGGGTTTCCACCCGGCCGGGCTGTACTCGCTGCTGGTCGCCTGCTGGCGAGCGAGGTTGGCCTCGCGCTGGAGATTGATCAGTTCGCTGGGGAGTTCGATTGCCACCGCGCGATCCTACGGTCCGGCGCCCGGAGCCTCGTCGGGGCTCGCGGCCCACACCTCGGGCCCGCCGCCGCGCCACTCCATCAGCGGGTCCCCGGCCGCGAGGACAGCGTCCGGATCGTCCACGCCGACCCTCCGGAGGAACTCGGACACGTCCGCCAGCGAGTACGCGGTGCCTAGGATCGAGTCCTCCGCGTGAATGTGCGCGACGACCCGCCGGCCGCCGGTCGAGGTGGGAGGGTGGACGACGATCCGAGCACGGTCGGGCATGCCTCTACGGTGCGTCCGGACGGCTCCGGACGCATCCGGACAGCGCGCAGCCCCCGATCCGCAGGGATCGGGGGCTGCCCTGTCATACCTGGCGAGCCCACTTTCAGCTCTGCCACCCAAAGCGAACTCTGCTACTGCCCGGCTTCGGCGGCACCTCGACCCTCGCCTCATGCTCCGAATACGGGAAGTAGTCCTCCGTCGCGGCCACGGTCGGGTGCTCGTCAAACACGGCGCTTTCCAGAGCCCTTCGCGCCTCACGCAATGCATCACCCGCGGCGCCAAGCCGCTTCGCCGGGAAGGCCCTCTCCCCTGACCGCGGGTAGGCGTTCTCCAAATCCACTTCCGCCTGCAACAACGCAACTTGAAGGCCGGCGAGGATCTGCCCCAGCCGCAGATGATCAGAGTGGGAGAGGCCGCGCTTAGCCATCGTGATGCTCCTCGGTTCGGGGAGCCGCAGCCTACCGCTCACCACACGGGGCCCGGCTTCGCGCAGGCAGGAAGCGCCGACCCGCCGGGGACCGGGGCTCTGCCGTGCGACTACTCGGCGGCCGGCGCCATGGCCTCAGCGTCGGCCGCGGCCATGATCTGGCGGACCCGCTCCCGCGACCACCCGATACGCCGGGCCACCTCGGCTTGGGCGCCGCGCTCATCGGTGGAGCGCAGGCAGGCGACTGCTTCGGCGGTGAGTTCGGCGCGCGCCTTGTCGAGGGCTGCCTCGGCGCGCCGGTAGCGCTGGGCGGCTGCGTCAAGGGCGGTGGTGTCCATGCGGCCATGATGCCACGCGATCAGCCAACCGAATAGGCCAACACGCTTGGCCAACTCGCTTGACAACGCCAAGGCGGTTGGCCAAGCTGGTTGACGTAAGGCCGACGAGAGGGAGCCACCGTGAACAAGGTCTACGAGCGCACCGAGAACGGCGTCACCACCACCGTCGACCGGAAGGCCGGCCTGGACGAGATCAACGCGGCCATGATCGGTGACGCGAAGAAGACCGTCCGGACCATGTCGAGCATCAGCCGCACGGACTACGCCATCGACTACAAGGACGGCCGCTCGGTCCACCTCATCTTGGTCGACGCCCCCGCCGAGAAGGCGTCGGCCGCCGAGCCCGAGCACTGCACGCCGATGGCGGGCGGCAAGATCCACACCAGCCACCCCGGCACCCTGCACGACGGCAGCAAGGGCGACCCGTGGCCGCTCTGCCGCACCGGCGCCAGCACCAACCAGGGCACCCGCTACCGCGTCGTCGCCGCGCCGCTCACCTGCGCCACGTGCCTGGAGTACGCGCGCCGCCGGGAAGCCCGCCTCGCCGGGAACCGGGCGTGACCGGGCGGACCTCCGACCGGCTCGTTGCCCGGCTCCGGCGAGACCTGCCGGAGTTGGGCATCCCGGAGGGTGCCACCCTCCACCGGACCTACGCCGAGGCCCACCCCGACAAGGCCCCGCTGTCGTGGTTCACCCTCGGCCCGGACGGGGCCGACCTCCGTCTCGGCAGCCGCATCCCGATGGGCGCGCTGCTGCGGGCGCCAGCGGTGACCGCGGGGCCCGACCCGTTCATGCCGGACTTCGACCCGCACACCTGCATCGACCTACCCGAGCACATCGACTGACCAGACCGCCACGGAGGAATCCCATGGAAGACGAGCGACTCGGCTGGCTGACAACGAACCTGATCGTCCCCGGCTGGCGCCTCAAGGGGCACGACGGCATCCTCCGCGAGGTCGCTAGCGTCGACGGCGGCCCGTTCAGCGACCGCCGCGTCACCTTCACCGACGGTCTCACGGAGACCCTGCCGCGGCACACACAGGTCTTCGGCATCGCCAACCTGTAGCAGAGCGGCCCCGGCCGGAGTTCGCACCTCCAGCCAGGGCCAGGACCACCCACAACCTCACGAAGGAGCGGTCCGCCATGGACCTTACCCAGCTCACCCAGGCCGAGGAACACCTCCGCCGCGCCCGCGAAGGCCTGACCGTCGCCGCGCAGCTCCTCCACGCCGTCGCCGACCTCATCAGCGACCACCAGCCCGAGCAGCCCATCAGCACCATGGCCCTCGGACTCGCCTTCAGCGCGGCCGGCGCCGACATCCTCGCCCCGTACCCCCGCGCCGTCCGCGACCACGCGCTCCTCAAGGCTCTCGCCGTCGAGCCCATCACGGACCAGGACGTCATCGCCCAGGGCATCACCGGCGGCGAGTACGCGCTCCGGCTCCGCCAGGCCGCGAGGACCGTCTGATGCAGGACTACACGCCGAGCACCATCGAGCCGGACCGGACCCCGCGCGAGAACAGCGTCCTCTCCGAGCCCGCCACGGTCGACGCCTGCGCCCGCGACTACGCCGACGCCGCCGACGTACGCGCCACCCTCAGCAAGCAGGGGCGAGCATGACCACACCGCCCACCCCCATGTCGCTCCGCGATCTGGCACACGAGCTCCCCCCGGGCGCTCTCCCCTTCGACGTCGCGCTCCAACTCGCCCGTGAGGCCCTGGCCAAACACGAGAACGCCGACATCCGCGAGCAGACCGCCATGTACTTCGCGGCCAGCGACCTTCAGTACGCGCTGCGCAACCTCGTCAACGCCTGCGACGACTGACTCAATCCCAGACCGGCCGGGCCCGCGCTGACCACCCGCGCGGCCCCGGCCCCGCACACCCCGGAGCACCCGTGCGCAGCCGCACCGCAATCCGCTACGTCCAGCACACCGTCGACGGCGAGACCGAGCTGATCCCCGAGAAGTACAAGATCCCCGGCTCGCCGCTCGACTGGGACCGGATCGCGCTCACCGCCGTCACCACCACCACCGCCGCGATCGTCCTTGCCTCCGTCGGCTGGTCCACCGCCGGCATCGGGGACCTCCTCGACCTGGTCGCCCCGAGCGTCGCCGCCTACTCCGCCGCCAGCGTCTTCGACCTGCTCTGGATCAACTGCATGATCTTGGAATGGGTCTTCCGCTACGACCCCGAGCGCGCCGCCGTGTTCCGGCGGGCCGGCCACACCGGACTCGCCATCGCCATGGCGGCCATCTGTCTCCACGGCTACCTCGCCGAGTCCCTCAAGGTCGGCATCGTTGCGGCCGCCGTGTCCGCGCTCGCCAAGGCCGCCTGGACGCTGGTCATGCGCGCCCACGCCCGGCCGCTCGACGCCCGCACCCAGCAGTGGCTGGTCCGCCGCCAGGCGAAGATCTTTGCCCGGCTCGCCCTGTCCGCGCAGCTGCGCCACCTCGCCGCCATCGAGGCGCGGGCGGCCGGACACACGCTTCCGGACCACACCCCGGAGCCTCCGGAGGGGCGGGTTGAGGCTCCGGAGGATGGGCGGCAGCTCCTGATGTCCGGGCCTATGACCATGGCGGATGCCGTCCGGACGGCCGTCTCCTGCAACATCACCGACCCGGACGCCGTCGTCCGCTACGTCCGCAAGGTGCACGACGCCAACGCGAAGGAGGAATCCGTCCTCCGGACGCTCCGGATGGCCCGGAAGGCATCATGACCGAGGCCCGCATCACGCAGATCATTCCGCCCGGCGCGCCGCTCCCCCAGCGGCCGCCGGCGCCGCCCCGGCCACCGCACCCCGACGACTGGTGGCAGGCCCCGCCCCCGCCCCTCGTCCCGCGGCCCCCGGTCCCGCCGCCGTACACCCCACCGCCGCCCGCCCCGGTCGACGTCCACGTCACCCTGTCCTGGGCCGCCCCCGAACCCGAACGGCCTCCGTGGTGGCGCCGGATCCGCTGGGGCTACAACGCGGGCTGCCTCCTCTGCGCCATGCCGGTCTCCACCCCCTGGGCCTGGGTCCTCGCCTCCGCCCGAGACAGTCAGGGCCTCGCCGGGGCCTGGACCCTCGCCGCCATCCCGGCGGCCGTGCTCGCGCTCCTGGACAACGCACGGCGGGTCGAGGCCGCCGCCGCCCACCCCGACCTGTGGGCACCGAAACTGCGCGCCATCAGGGCCCGGATCCTCCTCGACGCCGCCCTCATCGCGACCGCCACCACCCTCCCGGTCACCACCCTCGTCTACGCCATCACCGGAGTCCGCACATGAGCAACGAGTTCGTCTCCACCGCCCTGACCGGCTCCGGCCTGGTCGTCGGCGTCGCAATCCTCGCCGCCCAGCACTACCGGTGGTGGAAGACCGCTGGCGCCGGGGGAGGCCCGGCCAGCGGCGGCAGCCGCGACCCCAAAGCCCTCATCCCCCTCTGGTTCGGAGTGGGCTTTGGCACCCTCATGGTCGCCTGCCCCGCAGGCCTCCTCGGCACGGCGTCCGGATTCATCCGCTGGGGAGGTAACTCCCTTGGAGACTTCGTCATGTCAACCATGACCGGCCAGCGGTCCAACATCGTCGCCTCGGCCGCCACCCCCAGCCTCGACGGGAACGGCGCCCTCGTCGTCACCGCCCTCGTCATCACCCTGTTCCTCCTCCGCAAGGCCTTCGCCAAGGTCGCGAAATCCGGGTTCAAAACCGGCGTCGCCGCGGGCACCCTGCTCGCCATCGGCACCGGCGTGTTCGCCGTCATCGGCAACGCCGTGGTCCCGGCCGTGAACTCGATCGGCGCGCAGCTCATCGGAAGCGCCGTCCACGGAACGCTCCTGTGAACGCCCCGACGTCCCACGAGTGGATCCGGGCCGCCGCCGCCCGACTCACCCTCGGCTCGCAGCGCCTCACCGCGCACCTCGCCCGCCGCGTCACCGACTGGGTCCGCGGCGTCTGGCAGCGCACCACAAGGTGGCTGGGCGAGGCCTCCGGCATCGCCTGGGCGCTCCGCCTCGCCGTGCTCCTCGGCGCGGCCTGGATCCTCCGCAAGGTCGGGCTCGGCGTCGCCGGGTGGGGCGCCCGCCGCCTCCAGACCTCCTCCGCGCTGCTGTGGCCGGCCCTCGGCCTGTGGCTGATCGCGGCTTGGCGGGTCGGCCACCCCGACTGGAACCCCTGCCCGGCCCCGGCCGTCCAAGAGCCGGAGCCCGAAGCCGAACCGGAGCCCGTCTCACTGGCCAAGGAGCACGCCGTCGCGGGGCCCGGCATCGACGACGTCGTCGCCGTCGCCCGCACGCTCGGCACCCCCCACGTCCACCTCGCCGCGATTGAGGAGTACCTCGGTGCCCCGCAGGGCACCGCCCGACGGCTCCTCGCTGCGGCTGGGATCCCCATCGCCGACGTGCGGATGCACGGCCGCGGCACCAGTACCGGCGTACGCGGCTCGGATATCCCCCCCTTTTCCCACCCCTCTCCCGAAGAGGTTGTTGGCGTTGTCGGTGCAGGTCAGGGCGCCAACAACAGCAACAACGACGCCATCGGGGTTCGGGAGGAAGCGGGGATGACGATCATCACCGATCCGTCCGAGCGCCGCGAATACACCGTCTGATCCCGGGGCGGCCGCCGCCTAGCAGCTACCGGCCGCCCCGGACCCCATCCCCTCACGAGAGACAGGACCGCCATCATGGCCCAGCACCCGTTCCAGGCCGCGATCTCCGAGGCCGAGCTGATCCGCCGCCACAACGAGACGCTCGCCGCGCAGCAGCAGGCCGAGCGGCAGCAGCAGGAGCAGACCCCGCCGGCCAGCCGCAGCAGGGATGATGGCGGCATGAGCGAGCAGCGCTTCACCCTCGACAACAGCGGCTCCGCATTCACCCCGCGCGAACCGCGCACGCCCGTCTTCCGCCACAACCTCCGCTTCGAAAATCACAGCAAGGTGCTCGACTGGGAGCCCGGATCGATGTACTCCGTGCGGGTGCCTACCGGTGAGACCACGGTGACGTGCGCCTGCGGACTAGATACCGGCGCGGTCCCGAGCGGCGATGCGCGCCTTGCGTACGAGGCGCACCGCAACCTGGTCCGCAACGAGATCGCCGCCAAGACCGACGGGTGAAATCCAGCCGCATCTAGGGGGTGTTGTTCCAGCCATCCCGGGCGTAGCGTGAGCGCACCACCTGGAGGGGGCACGCTGGCCCTCCCGGACAGCGCCTGCCAGCGCGCACTGCAGAAGGGCCCCGCCGGCCGTCCCCCCGTACGGCGGGGCTCTTTTTGCACCCAGTTGCAAAACCGGTCGCTGTGCCGCATCCTGGTCGCAACTCCGGCGTGCCCGGAAACAACAGCCCCCGAAGCCCCGCCAATGTGCGGGGCTTTCGCGTGTCACAGACCGATCACAGTCACCACACAGGCATCTGAACCCGGCGACCATGGCGCGATGCGTACACACCGCCTCACCGCCACCGCCGCCATCGCGCTCCTCGCCCTCACCGCGTGCGGGCCCGCCGACGAGATCACCACCAAGCCCGACCCCAAGGGTGCCCCGCCGTCCCCCACCGTCCCTGCCGAGGCAGCCCCCAGCAAGCCGGCGCCCGGCAAGGCCGCAGCCGTGGGCGACACCGTGACCCTGAAGGGGAACAGCAACGGCGAGCAACTGGCCGTCACCATCAAGAAGTGGGCCGACCCGGCGCAGCCCGCCGACGACTTCATGAAGCCACAGGACGGAAAGCGCTGGGTGGCCGCCCAGTTCGAGCTGGTCAACACCGGCACCGCCGTCTACAACGACAGCCCGAGCAACGGCACCCAGGTCGCCGATGCCGAAGGACAGCAGTTCCAGACGACGTTCGCGGAGACCACCGCCGGACCGGCGATGACCAGCGCGGCCAAGGTGTCGCCTGGCGCCAAGGTGCTCGGCTGGATCACCTACGAGGTCCCGAAGGACTCGAAGATCGTCAAGGTCCAGTTTGCGATGAACAGCGGGTTCGCCTCCCAGACCGGAGAGTGGACCATCCCCTAACCCCCAGCTCCCGCCGTCCGGCCAGCTCCCGCGCACGAGGGCGCGCGGTCGAGCCCCCGGACGGCGGGCCCCTCACCCCTGGAGGTGGCCGCCATGGCCGACGGACCCGTCACCCTGGCCGAACAGGACGAGATACGCCGCCTCCACGCCGAAGGGCTTGGCCGCAACGAGATCGCCCGCCGCATGGGGCGCGGCTCGCGCACCATCAGCGTTCACGCCGCCCGCCTCGGGCTTGAGTTCGACGGCTCCCAGACCGCCGAGGGCACCCGCGTGCGCATGCTCCAGCTCGCCGAGAAGCGCGCGATCCTCGCCGACGCCCTCACCGACGACGCGCTCCGCCTCTCCGAGCAGATGTGGGAGCCCTCCGCCATCCACAGCTTCGGCGGCAAGGACCACACCTACGCCAGCGCCCTCGTCGACGAACCCCCGGCCGCCGACAAGCGGGCCCTGATGGCGGCCGCCGCCGCCGCGAACGCCGCCGCCATGCGGCTGGTACCCCCCGAGGCTGAGACCGAGGGCATGGCCGCCGTGGACCAGTGGCTGAGGGGGATGATGGGCGGCACCCCGGCACCGGAGTAGCCGACCGGGAGGGGGCCCGCCGTGTACCAGGCCCTCGCCGGGAAGCAGCTCCGCAGCACCCAGTTGGCGACCGCCCGCGGGAACCTCTGGGAAGGCGCGGTCCGCTCGTCCAAGACCATCTCTTCGATCCTGATGTGGCTGCGGTACGTCCGCACCGGCCCCGCCGGCCCGCTCCTCATGGTCGGCAAGACGGAGCGGACCCTGAAACGGAACATCATCGACCCGATGGTCGAGATGCTCGGGCCGAAACGCTGCGTGTACAAGTCCGGGGCGGGCGAGCTGGTGCTCCTCGGGCGGACGATCTACACCGCGGGCGCCAACGACGAGCGCGCCGCCGAGAAGATCAAGGGACTCACGCTCGCGGGCGCCTACCTGGACGAGGTCACGACCTTCCCTGAGACGTTCTTCTCGATGCTCGGCACCCGCCTCTCCATCGAGGGCGCGCAGTGGTTCGGCACGACCAACCCCGAGGGCCCCAACCACTGGCTGAAGAAGAAGTTCCTGGACAGGGCCCGGCTCCACCTGCGCCGGGACGGCTCAATCGCCGAGTCGCAGGCCGCCGACGCGATCGACCTACACCGGTTCTCCTTCAGCCTCGACGACAACCCGTACCTGCCCGCGAAGTACGTCGCCGACCTCAAGATCGAATATCAGGGACTCTTCTACCGCCGGTACGTACTCGGTGAGTGGTGCCTGGCCGAGGGCGTCGTCTACGACATGTGGGACGAGGCCCGCCACGTCGTCGACATCGTCCCCGCCATCGACCGGTGGATGTGCGTGGGCGTCGACTACGGCACCATCAACCCCCTGTCCGCACTCCTCGTCGGCGCCGGGACGGACGGCCGGCTGTATGTGGCCAGCGAGTACCGGCACGACTCCCGCACTGCGCGCCGGCAGCTCACGGACGCCGCGTACAGCGAGGCGTTCCGGGAATGGCTCGGCAACTACGAGCACGGCGGCACGCGAGGCGTGACCCCGCAGTGGATCTTTGTGGACCCGAGCGCAGCCTCCTTCATGACCCAGCTGTGGGCCGACGGCGTCCCTGGGGTGGCGAAGGCCAACAACGACGTCACGGACGGGATCCGGTCCGTGTCCGTGGCGCTCGGCTCCAACGCCCTGTCCGTGCACCGCTCCTGCAAGGGCCTGCTGTCCGAACTCCCCTCGTACGCCTGGGATCCGAAGGCCGCCGAGAAGGGCGAGGACAAGCCCTTGAAGATCGATGACCACTCGGTCGACGCCCTCCGTTACGCCCTGCACTCCAGCGCGCACGAGTGGCGGGGCCTGATCCGCCCGACGCTGGAGGTGGCCGCGTGATCGAGACTGTCAGCCTGCCTGTCGTGCTTCGGATCGGGGACATCGAGGCCGAGATCGCGACCCTCGACCTGCCCGCGTCCGGCGGCGGATGGGCCACCAACGCCCGCCGCGCCATCGCGGACATGCTCCGGGCCGCCGCCGACGCCTACGAACATCCGGACCCGGCCGGCGAGGAGGTGCCCCATGCCGCTCCCTGAGGCCGGCGCCCCGTGGCCGCCCATCGACCCGGCCATCCGCTCTGACATTGAGGACTGGTCCGCCTGGTACTCCGCGAACCCTGACCGGCTCGCCTACCGCTACTCCAACCGGCACCGCAGCACCAGCCGGTACGGCACCCCGGCCAACCGGCCCTCGCAGTACCGCGGCGGCCTCGTCGGCACCATGGCCCGGTGGTTCTGGGGCGTGCCGACCCCGCTCGGCGAGAAGCGGGCGAACCTCCACCTGCCCTTGGCCCGCGACCTCGCCCGCACCTCCAGCGACCTGCTGTTCAGCGAGCCCCCCAACCTCCTTACCGACGACCTCGGCACCCGGGAGCGCCTGGAGCAGCTCATGGAGGACGGCCTCCGCCGAACCCTCCTCGCCCAGGCCGAGATGTCCGCCGCGCTCGGCGGGGCGTACCTGCGCATCGTCTGGGACCTCACCATCAGCGACCGGCCCTGGATCAGCCTCGTCCGGGCCGACGGCGCCGCCCCGAAGTTCGTCCACGGCCGGCTCCGCGCGGTCACGTACTGGACTGTGCTCGGCGTCGACGGCCAGAAGGTCATCCGGCACTTGGAGCAGCACGAACCCGGGAGGATCCTGCACGGCGTGTACGAGGGCAGAGAGGACAACCTCGGCAAGCCCCTCGACCTCGGAGCCTTCGAGGAGACCCGGTCCTTCCTGCCGGAGCAGGCCCTCCCCATCGGCAACCGGCTCGCCAGCACCTACATCCCGAACACCGTCTCCGCCCCCGACTGGCACGACCTTCCGGGCGCCGCAGGCCTCGGCACGTCCGACTACCAGGGCAGCGAGACGTTCCTGAGCAGCATCGACGAGGTGTACACCAGCTGGATGCGGGACGTCCGCCTCGCCCGCTCCCGCATCATCGTCCCGGCCGGCTACCTCCAGTCCGGGGGACTCGGCCAGGGCGTTTCGTGGGAGGACCGGGAGGTGTTCGCCCCGATGAACATTCCGCCGACCTCCGAACACGGCATCACCCTCAACCAGTTCGAGATCCGCCACCTCTCACACCGCGAGACGATCGCCGACCTGTCCAGCAAGGTCATCCGCACCGCCGGCTACTCCGGCGGCACCTTCGGGGACACCGAGGGCGCTACTGCTGCCACCGCGACGGAGATCAAGGCCCGTACGGCGCGCAGCATGAGCACCCGCGCGCGCAAGTGCGAGCTGGAGGCCGTCGGCATCGCGGAGATCGTCGAGACCCTCCTCATCCTGGAGGCGTCCCCGATGTTCCCGGGCTTGCCGACCGTCGCCGTCGAGCGGCCGACGGTCCAGTTCCGGGACTCCGTCCAGGACGACGTCAAGACGCTGGCGGAGACCGCCGAGCTGCTGCGCCGCGCAGAGGGCGCCTCGACGGAGACGATCGTGGCCCTGGCCAACCCGGACCGTGACGCGGACTGGCAGGCCGAAGAGGTTCGCCGGATCCTCCGCGAGTCAGGCCGGGACGTCGCCGACCCGACGGCCACCGGCGCCGAGTAGCCGTGGGGAGGCGGTCCAATGCCCGTCTCCCCCGCCCTCGCCGAGGATCTCGCCGCCGCCGTCGCCATGCTGTACGCGGACGCCGAGCTCGCCCTGATCGCGATCCTCCGCGACGCGCTCGCCGAGGGCATCGACAGCCCCCGGTGGGCCGAGCTGAAGCTGAGGTCCCTCGGGAACCTCCGCGAGGCCGTCGAGACCGTCACCGCGGCTCTCCAGGACGACGCCAACGGGGCCGTCGCGGCCGCGCTTACGACGGCGTACGGGCGCGGCCGGCAGGCGGCCGTGGCCGAGCTCGGCGCGCTCGACATCGGCCGTGAGCTCCAGGCCCGCCGCATCCTGCCCGGGGCCCCGGCCGTCGACCGGCTCGCCGCGTCGTACGCCCGTGACACCCGGCCGCTGTACCAGCGCATCACGCGCGCCGTCCTCGACACCTTCCGCGGGGTAACCGCCCGGGCGGCCGGGACGCAGCTCCTTACCGGGATCACCCGCCGGGCCGCCGCCCAGCGCGCACTGGACGAGTTCGCGGCCCGCGGTGTCAGCGGGTTCGTGGACCGGGCCGGGCGCAGCTGGGAGCTGGCCGCCTACGCGGAGATGGCCGTCCGCTCGGTCACCGCCCGCGCCGCGATCGACGGGCACATCGACGCCATGGCCGAGGTCGGCCAGGGCCTGGTGATCGTGTCTGACGCGCCGCTGGAATGCCCGCTGTGCGCGCCGTGGGAGGGCGAAGTCCTCGCCCTGACCGGGCCGCCCGGACCGCGCACGGTCCGCACGGAGCACGCGGTACAACCGACCGGCCTCCGGGGCCTGCTCGCGCCGCCCCGCACGGTCGCGGTGCACATCGCCGGAAGCCTCCCTGAGGCCCGAGCAGCTGGCCTGTTCCACCCGAATTGCAGGCACTCCCTGTCCCTGTACCTGCCCGGCGTGACGACCCGGCCCCCGCAGCACGCAACGCCGGGCACCACCTACGAGGACACCCAGCGCCAGCGGGCCATCGAGCGGCATATCCGCCGCTGGAAACGCGCCGAAGCCGCTGCGATGGACGACGCCGCCCGCACACGCGCCCGGGCGAAGGTCCGCGCATGGCAGACAGCCGCCCGCGAGCACGTAGCCGCGCACGAGCACATCGTCCGCCAGTCTGCGCGCGAGCAGATCGGCCGCGCCCACTGAACTTCGGCCTGCCTGGAGCGGGCCGGGAACGCCGGCCCGCCAGGAGCGGGCCATCCGCACCACGGCCGCCGAGCGGCCACCCCCGGCGACCGCCAGGCGCGGCGCCAACCCCACCCCGACCGCGGACCGCCGGGAGCGGGCCGCCCGCACGCCCCGGAGGGCGCACCCATGCCGCGACACACCCTCGCCCGCCCGACACCCCACGCGGGCGCCGGCTGGTCCCACCCCTACCGCACCGGCCCTTTCGACCCGTACCTGTACGCCGACGGCGGGGCCGGAGACGCATCCGGATCCGCCGACAACGGCACCGGAGGCCAGGCCTCTGACCAGGGCGGAGACCCGTCCGGATCCTCCGGACAGCTCTCCGGATCGGCCGCGACGACGGTCGAGACCGGCGGCGGCCAGGGGACGGACGCCGAGGACCTCGCGGCCACCGTGAAGCGCCTCGAACGCGAGCTGCGCACCGCCCGCTCGGAAGCCGGCAAGGACCGCACCGCCGCCAAGCAGCAGGCCGCCGACGACGCCGTGAAGGCCCTGACCGAGAAGCTCGGCAAGGCGCTCGGTCTCGTCGCCGACGAGGCCCCGCCGGACCCGGCCGCGCTCGCGAAGGCCATCCAGGAGAAGGAGGGCGTACTTGCCGAGCGAGACGCCCAGCTCCGAGCCCGCGACGTCGAACTTGCCGTCTGGGCCCGCGCCGCCAAGGCCGGCGCCAAGGCGGACGCGCTCCTGGACTCCCGCGCCTTCATGAAGGCGGCCAGCGGCCTCGATCCGACGGACAAGGGCTTCGCTGCGGCCCTCGACGACGCCATCAAGACCGCCGTCAAGGACAACCCCAGCCTCGCCGCCACCCCGGCCGCCACCGCGTCCGGCGGTGACCTCTCCGGCGGGACCGGCGAAGGCAGCACCCGGCAGCGCCCCACTTCACTCCACGCCGCCGTACGCGGCGCCTTCGGCACCTGACCCCCTAGGAGCACCCCGTGCCCGTCACCCTCGCCCAGGCCCAGATCAACAGCCAGGCTGACATCGACTACGCCGTCATTGACAACCTCCGCCGCTACAGCTGGCTCCTCGACCAGATCGCGTTCGACGACACCGTCACCCCCGGCACCGGCGGCGCCAGCCTCACCTACGGCTACACCCGCCTCACCGCCGGCCGCGGCGCCCAGTTCCGCGCGATGAACTCGGAGTACACCCCGGCGCAGGCGAACCGGCAGCGCTACAGCGTGGACCTCAAGCCGCTGGGCGGCGCGTTCACCATCGACCGGGTCCTGTCCCGGCTCGGCGCGTCGCAGACCAACGAGATCAGCTTCCAGATGCAGCAGCTGCTGACGGGCGTCCGCACGTCCTTCCAGTACGAACTGATCCGGGGCGACACCGCGGTCAACGCCGATGGCTTCGACGGCCTCGACAAGAGCCTGACGGGCCAGTCGACCGAGTACCTGCCGGTCAACGAGGGCGTCACCTCCGGCTACCTCGACTGGACCCGGGGCACCATCGACACGCAGCCCGAGGCCATGGCCCAGCTCGACGTCGTCGACGACTTCCTCTCCCGGATCGTGCCGTCCCACACGGGCGGCGGCGACGCGGGCGCCCCGGGTGCGCTCCCGCCCGGGGTGAAGGCGATCCTCGGCAACACCAAGAGCATCACCCGCATGCGGGCGCTCGCCCGGTGGGCTGCGATCTACACCGCGACCCGCGACGACCTCGGCCGGCAGATCGAGATGTACGGCCCGTGGGTCCTCGTCGACCTCGGAGACAACGCCATCGGCTCGGCCCCGATCATCCCGGTCGAGACCCGCGACCCCGATGGTGCGGGCGGTGGCGGCAACGTCACCAACCTGACCGACCTGTACGCCGTCAGCTTCGGCCTGGACGCCCTGCACGGCGCCGCTGTCGCCGGCCAGCCGCTGGTCAACACCTACATGCCGGACTTCACCCAGCCCGGCGCGGTCAAGACCGGCGAAATCGAGATGGGCCCGGTCGCTGCGGTGCTCCGCAACACACGCTCCTGTGGTGTCCTCCGTAACATCAAGGTCGCGTGATCACGTGCTGACCGTTCACAGCCCCGAGCCTGGGTTCTCCGGCGAGGTCGGCGGCGTCTCCTTCACCGGCGGCGCCGCGACCGTCGACCCGCAAGCGCCCAGCGCGCGGGCCGCGCTGGCCTACTTCCGGCGCTGCGGCTACCGCGTCGTCGACGACGCCCCCACGGATGCGAGCAGCCCGGCCGCCCCGGCGGCGGCCGCCGCCGACTTCGACCCGTCCGAGCACAACGTGGCTGACGTCCTGGCCTACCTCGCCGACGCCGACGAGGACGAGCGGGCCCGCGTGCTCGCCGCCGAAGAAGCGGGCGATGCCCGCGCCACCATCCTGAAGAAGGGCCAGCCCAGTGAGTGAGCAGCTCGGCGGGTACACCCGCAACGTCCGTGACTACCTCGCACACGCCAACGCGGGCGACCCCGCCAGCCCGGACACGTTCTTCCGCCGCAACCTCCCGCGCATCGGCCTGTACGACTCGGCCAGCGACTCCGGTCAGGTCGCCCTGGCCACCGGTGTAATGACGTCCGTGCCGGTCCACCTCCGCTCGGGTGACGTCATCACCACCGTGTCGGTGCGCTCCGGCGGCACGGCGGCCGGCACGCCCACGAACTACTGGGTGGCGCTCTACGACAGCTCGGCCACCCCGGCCCTGCTGGCGCAGTCCGCTGACCAGACCAGCACGGCGTGGGCGGCGAACACCACGAAGAGCCTGACCCTGTCCGCCCCGGTGACGATCACCAGGTCGGGGATCTACTGGGTGGGGATCATGGTGGCGGCGACGACCCCACCGACCCTGCTCGGCGGGTGCGCGGCCCCGGCCATCGTGACTGGCGAGCGCAACCTCTCCCAGTCGTCCGGCTCGTCGCTGACCGCGACGGCTCCGGCCACGATCACGAGCGTCACGGCGAAGAGCTTCGTGCCGTACGTCGTCCTCACCTGAGGCGGGCGACATGGCTCCCATCGAGGACGCCGACGGCCAGGCCACGCCACCGCCCGTACCGCCGGCTCGGTACCGCGTGGCGGCACCCGGGCCGGTCACCGGCGGCGTCATGGGCGTCGCCTTCGCCAACGGTCAGGCCCTGTTCGAGGACGACCCGCAGCACGCGCGGGCGCTGGCCTGGTTCCGGGCCGAGCCCGGCTACCGGGTTGACGCTTTGGAGCAGCCCGCCCCGGCCGCCGAGTCCGACGGGCCGCCGGCTCCGGTGCCCCCGGGGGCGGGCCCGGCCGAGGACGAACCGGCCGAGACCGGTTCGGCGCCGCCCGCAGCCCGACGACGAAAGTAGGGGGCAGACATGCCCATGATCAGCGACTTCAGCCTGACTGCCTCCGTCCTCCAGACCAAGGCGCAAGACTTCACCCTCACATCCGACCCCCTCTCCAGGATCTGGAGCACCCACCTGGAATCCGGCACTAGCGCCGGCCAGGCCGACAAGGCGTTCCACGACCAGCGCACGCTGGCCGCCAGCGCGACCGAGGATCTCGACCTGGCGGGAATCCTCACCGACGTCTACGGCGCGACGATCACCTTCGTGAGAGTGAAGGGTCTGTTCATCGCCGCGTCCTCCTCCAACACCAACAACGTGGTGATCGGGGCTGGCACCAACCCGTGGGCCACCCTGCTGAACTCGACCGGGACCGTGACGCTCAAGCCGGGCGGGTGGTGCGGCTTCGGCGCGGGCGCAGGTGACGCGGTGGGCTGGCCGGTCACGGCGGCGACCGGCGACATCCTCAAGGTCACCAACAGCGCCGGGTCGACCAGCGTCACCTACGACGTGGTCATCGTCGGCTGCTCCGCGTAGGAGGTGGTGGCGATGGCCCGCGTCTACGCCACCGCCGAGCAGTACGAGACCTACACCGGGGCGGCCGCGCCGCCCGACATCGACGCCCGCCTCGCCCGCGCCAGTCGGTTCCTGGACAGCCAGGTGTTCCGGCTGTGCACCTACGCCGCCGATGCGGCCAGCGGCCTTCCCACCGATCAGGTCGTGGCCGCCGCATTCGCGGCCGCCGTGTGCGCCCAGGCCGAGTGGGGCGTCGAGGTCGGTGACGTCACCGGGGCGGCCGGGGCCGGGTGGGGCTCGGTCGAGATCGGGTCGGTCCGCCTGTCCCGGTCGGTCACCGCGGTGTCCGGCGCCGACTCCCCCGGCCGACAGGTCGCCCCGGCGGTGTGGGACGCGCTCCGCAGCCCGGACCTCGCCCCGGACAGGCTCCGGATCGGGATGGTGGCCTGGTGATCCCCGGCTGGCTGCTCATGCAGACCGTGACGATCCAGGCCTACTTGGGCGACAGCGCGTACGGACCGCAGTACGCCGCCCCCGTTACTGCGCGGGCCCGGGTCGAGGAGCAGATCCGGACCGTCCGCGACGAGCGAGGCGAGGAGGTGACAGCCTCCACCACGGTCTACCTCTTCCCGGACCAGGCTTGCCCGCCGGAGTCCCTGGTCACCACTCCCTCCGGCCGGACGGCGTCCGTCATCACCTCGGCGCTGCACTCCGCGCCGGGCCTCGGCACACCCGATCACAGGGAGGTGACCCTCACGTGAGGCAGTACACCGAACTGCGCTGGGAGGGCGGCCGCCTGGGAGCGAGCACACGCGGCCGCCGGGGCGCGGAGGAAGGGCTCCAGCGGGCGCTGGAGCATCTCCTCGCCGAGTCTCGGAAGCTGGTGCCGCTGCGTGAGGGCACCCTGGAGCGCTCCGGGCGCGTCGTCCGCGACGGCCTCGATGGGGCCGTCACCTACGACACCGTGTACGCCAAGCGGCAGCACGAAGAGCTGACCTGGAAGCACCTGCCGGGCCGGTCGGCGAAGTACCTGGAGATCCCACTCAACCGGGACCGGGAAGTGCTGCTGCGGCTCATGCAGGTGTCCCTGAGGCGGTGGCTGCGTGGCTGACCTCCTCGACGGCCTCGCCCGTCACCTCGCTGCCCGAGGCCTGGCTACGTACGACCCCGCTGGCCGCGGCGGGGACCTGTTCATCGAGTCCCTGCCCAGCACCCCGGATGTGTGCGTCGTCCTCGGGGTCTACGACGACGGCGCCGAACAGGACTCCCGCATCGGCTACGACACCGTGGCCGTCCAGATCCGCGTACGGGGCACGACCGACCCGCGGATTTCCCGCGCCCGGGCGCTCGCGATCCGCGCCGAGCTCCACGGCCTGGGTCCAGTGGTTCTCCCCGACGGCACGGACCTGCTGCTGGCCGTCGCCCGGAACGTGTCCGGACTCGGCACCGACGAGAACCGCCGTCACGAGCATGTCGTGAACCTGCGGGTGCAGGTCCGCTCTGTGACCGCGCACCGCGTCTGATCCACCCAAATCTTCAGCCCGCCGGCTCCGCCGCGCCGGGCATTTCGTCATGCCCTGGAGGAGCCATGGCAGTTCAGAAGTACAACGCGAGGGACATCGTGTTCCAGATCGAGAACTACGCCAGCCCCGGCACGTGGGTGCCGATCTCTCCCCTCGCCATCAACACCTTCACGAAGAGTGAGGACGAGGAGACCACCGACACCACGACGTTCGGCAGCGCGGGTCAGGCCGAGTCGATGAAGATGCAGATCGGCAAGTCCCTCCAGCTGGAGGGCTTCCGGCTCCGCGACCCGGCGACGGGCGCCCTGGACCCCGGCCAGGCCATCGTCGAAGCGATGAACGACCGGCTCGGCGTCCAGAGCCTGACCGGGTTCCGGTGGGCGCACACCACCGACACCACCTGGACGGTATGGGCGCAGACCCGCATCACCCTCGGGGACCAGGGCGGCGGCAACAACGACGAGGTGTCGTGGAGCGCCACGTTCACCCGGTCCGGCCTGTCGACCACGGCGGCCAAGCCGTGACGGGCCGCGTCAGTAAGATGCAGTCCTGGGACGCGTTCTGGGCCGAAGCGGCCCCGCGCGAGCAGGTCGAGATCCGAGGCGTCATGGTGCAGGTGCCCACGGACATGCCCCTCGGCGTCGAGAAGCGAATCCAGGAACTCCAGGACTCCACCGAGCTGGAAGACGTCGCCGAACTCGTGGCGCTGATCTTCGGCACCGACTGCATCGAGGAGTGGCGGAAGGCCCGCATGGGGCTGAAGGAGTTCCAAACCGTACTCACCTGGGGCCTCGCCCGCGCGAGCGGCCGCGACCTGTCCTTCGCCGACGCCCTCGCCCTGGTCGAGCAGGGCGACCCGGCGGGAAAAGCCGCGCCGAACCGAGCCGCACGGAGGCAGCGCTCCGCCGCTACTGGTGGGCGCTCGAAGCCGATTTCCAGCGCGAGTACGGCATCGGGGCGCAGCAGATCCCACACCTGACCCGCCGCCGGTTCTGGGTCCTCGTGGCTGGTCTGTCCGCTGATGCCATGTGGCGGCGGATGGCGGGCGACGAGATCAACGTGGTCGACGACCCCGACCAAATCAGGGCCGCGCTGGCCTCTCTCGCTACCTGACAGGGAGGCCGCGCATGGCGCTGACCATCGGTGAACTCGTCGCCCGGATCGACGCTGACGACGCCGGGTTCGCGCGCGGGCTGTCCCGCGCCGAGCTGGAGATGCGCGGCTTCCAGCGGAGCACGGACGGGCGGCTGCGGGCGCTCAACGGGCGGTTCCAGTCCGTGGGGAACCTGCGGGAGGCTGAGCTGCGCGTCCACGGTTTCGTGGAGGCCGCAGACGGCTCCCTCCGGACCCTCGACGGCCGCCTCGCCGACCTCAGCCACCCCGTCCGCCTCAGCATCGGTGGGGACAGCAGCGGCGTACGGCGCGCGGTCCGGGACGCCCAGACATCCGTCGCGGGCTACACCACGGACGCCTCCGGGCGCCTGCGCGGTCTGGATGGCCGGTTCATTGCCGCGGGCGAGCGGGCCGCGCTCGGCCTGAGCACGGGCGACCGCGAGGGCCGCCGGTTCTCTCTCACGCTAGGGCACCTGGGCTCAGTCGCCGGGGCTGTGGGGTCCGCCGTCGCGTCCAAGGGCGCCCTGATGGGCGTGGGGATCGCCTCCGCTCTCCCGGCGGCGGCTGGCCTGGTGGCCGCGCTTCAGAACATCCTCCCGGCCGCTGGGCTCGGCGCCACGGCCGTGTTCGCCCTTGGACAGGCATTCGGGGCGGTCAAGCTCGGCACTTCGGGGATCGCCGAGGCACTAGGCGCGGCCGGAAAGGCGGCGGCGACGGCAGCGAGCGGCGCCAAGGCAGCAGCGTCCGCGCAGCAGTCTCTATCGGACGCGGTCAAGTCGGCGGCCCGGGCCAACGAGCAGGCGGCCAAGCAGGTTGCCACCGCGGAGCGCGGGCTGGCCGAAGCGCAGCGCGAGGCGCGGGCGGCCCAGATGGCGCTGAATGACGCGCGCGAGCAGGGCGCCCGGGACCTGGAGGACTTGAACAACCGGCTGGTGGACGCCGAGCTGTCGCAGCGTGACGCTGTCCTGGACGTCGCCGACGCTCAGGAGGCGCTGGCCAAGGCCCGCGCCAGCGGCGACCCGAAGGAGATCGCCCGCGCCGAGCTGGCCTACGACCGGGCCGTCCAGCGCCTGAAGGAGCAGACGACCGAAACCGCCCGGCTCCGGCAGGAGACCGCGAAGGCTAACGCGGACGGAGTGGAGGGAACGAACGCAGTCCGGCAGGCCCAGGAGCGGATCGCGGACACCCAGCGCACCGTCGCTGACCGCGAGCGGGACTTGGCGGACGCCCGCCAGGAGGCTGCCCGTACCGCGGCGGACGGCATCGAGCAGGTACGGCGCGCTCAGGCCGCGCTCGCCGAGGCGACCGGCGGCCAGGCCGATCCGTTCGCCGAGGCCATGGGCAAGCTGGCGCCAGCCGCGAAGGCGTTTGTCCAGGCGCTGCTGGACCTCAAGCCCGCGTGGGAGGGCTTGCGCCTGGACGTGCAGCAAACCCTTATGCAGGGCCTGGCCGGGGAGATGACCCGGACCGCGAGCAGTGTCCTGCCCGTGCTGCGGCGTGAGCTGGTCGACTCGGCCGGCGCGCTCAACCTGATGGGCCGCGGCGTCCTGGACGCCGCGCGGAATCTCGCGGACTCGGGGACGCTGGGCCGGGCGATGGCCTCGGCCTCTGCCGGGCTGCGTAACCTCTCTCGGGCGCCGGGCCAGATCGTGACCGGTCTGGGGCAGGTTGCGGCGGCGGCTGGGCCCGCTTTCGAGCGGCTCACGGCGGCCGCGGGCGGTGCCCTGGACCGGCTGGCCGCGAAGATGGCCGACAGCTTCGCCAGCGGCCGGATGCAAAAGGCGATCGAGCAGGCGATCACTCTTGTCGGGCAGCTTTTCGACGTCATCGGCAACGTCGGGTCGATGCTCGGGTCCCTGTTCGGGGCAGCTCAGGCCTCGGGCGGCGGGTTCCTCGGGGTTCTCCAGCAGGTCACGAAGGCCATGGCGGACGCGTTCGATACGCCCGCCGTGCAGGCCGGGCTGAAGTCGATCTACGAGACGATGTCCGTCCTGGGGCAGACGGTGGGCCCGCTCCTCGCGGACGCTCTCCAGGCCATCGCCCCTGTGTTCACCGCGCTCGGGCCGCCGATCCAGATCGTGATCCGCGCCCTGGGCGCCGGACTCCAGCCGGTTATCAAGGCCCTGGGCCCGGTCCTGGTGGCCGCGGCACGCGCGTTCGGGTCGCTGATCACGGCCGCCGCACCACTGCTGACCACGGTTGGCACGCTCGTGGCGGCACTGCTGCCCGCAGTCACCCCGCTGTTCGATGCCCTGGTGGTCGTGTTCGATGCGCTGGCACCGGTCGTGCGGCAGGTGGCGGACACACTCGTCGCCGCCCTTCAACCGGTCCTCGCTGCCCTGCCGGGCATCATCGGGCCGCTGGCGAAAATGCTGGGCGACCAGCTCGCCTTGTGGCTGGGGGTTATCGGGGACATCCTGGTGCAGCTGTCTCCCAGTCTGGTCACTCTGGGTCAGTCGCTGGGGCAGCTGATGGTGGCGCTGTCGCCGCTGATTGCGATGTGGGCGCAGATGTCCACCGAGTTGCTCCAGCACCTGCTCCCGGCGCTTCAGCCGGTGCTGGATCTGTTCGTCAAGATCGCCGCCTACCTGATCAGTGACTTCGCCCGTTCGATCCGGGACGTGGCGGTCCCCCTGCTCCAGTCCCTCGGAGCGCTGATGCGCGGCGACCTCTCCGGAGCCGCCGACTACGCCAAGCAGGCGCTGCGGGGCCTTGTCAGGGATGCGGTCCTCCGCTTCACCGAGCTGCCGCAGCTGGTCAGGGACGCGTTCGGCAACATCGGTAGCGTCCTCTACAACGCGGGCGCATCGGCCATGATCGGTTTCATCAACGGCCTGCGGGCGATGATCCCGTCCCTGCGCGATCACCTGGGCTGGATCACCTCCATGATCCCCAGCTGGAAGGGACCGGAGACCCTGGATGCCCGGCTCCTCACCCCCGCCGGCCGCTCCGTGATCGAGGGGTTCCAGCGCGGTATCAGCCTCGCGACGCCCGGCCTGGAAGACCAGCTGTCCGGCCTGACCGGCAGCCTGCCCGGCATGACCCTGGCTCCGGTGGGGGGCATGGCCGCAGCCGGCGGTACCGCTGGCGGGTCCGCACCGCGGATCACGGTGGAGCTGGCTGGCCCGCAGGAGATGAAGCAGTTGATCAGGCGGATCGTCGCCAACGACGGCGGCAACGTCCAGACCGTCCTGGGTCAGCCCGTCTGACCAGAGAGGAGGCTCCCACAGTGGGAGTGCACAACCCCCAGGTCGAGCTCCAGATCGGGGGCGTGTGGACGAACGTCACCGCCCCCGTCCGCATGGAGGACGGACTCCGGCATCGGCGCGGGCGCGGCTCCGAGGGCGCCCGCGTCGACGCCTCCCAGACCAGCCTCACCCTCAACGACCCGACCGGCCGCTACAACTCACGCAACCCGCGCAGCCCCTACTACGGGCTCCTCGGCCGCAACGTTCCCCTGCGGTACTCGGTGGACGGGGCGGCCGTCGCCCTGTCCATCCCCCCCGGGACGGTCGGCCGGGCCGCCACCGCCAACCACGCGTCGTTCGCCGTCACCGACCTCGACGTCCGTGCCGAGATCACCCCGGTCGCCTGGACCGGGATCCGCCTCAACCAGGCCTGGGAGGTGTGCGGCCGCTACACCTACGCCGACGCCAGCTGGTACCTGGTCGTCAACGACGACGGCACGCTGAGCCTCGGCTGGTCGGCGGACGGCAGCACCCTTCTGGAGGTGGACAGCAACGCGTCCGTGCGGTTCGCGCCCGGGGAGCGGGCGGCGATCCGGGCGACCCTGGACGTCAACAACGGCGCGGGCGGTAGAACGGTCACGTTCTACACCTCCAGCAGCATCTCCGGAACCTGGGCGCAGCTCGGCGACCCGATCGTCCAGGCCGGGACGACGAGCATCTGGGCGGGGTCGTCGCCGCTGCGGGTCGGCGACATGCCCGACATCGACACACAGGCCATCGGCCGTCTCGTCCACGCCGTGCAGGTCCGCAACGGCATCGGCGGCACGATCGTCGCGAACCCCTCCTTCACCAGCCTGGCCAGTGGCACGACCTCCTTCACCGACTCCGCCGGCAGGCCGTGGGCCACCGAGGGCACGGCCGTCATCACGTCCCGCCGCTACCGAGCCGTGGCGGAGGTGTCCGAATGGGCGCCGCGCTGGCACATCTCCGGCAACGACGTCCGCGCCCCGCTGACGGCGTCCGGGATCATGCACCGCCTCAACCAGGGCCGCAAGCCGCTGCGGTCGACGCTGACGCGCGGCATGCCGAGCCTGGGCCCGGTGGCGTACTGGCCGCTGGAGGACGGCAGTGACGCCACCCTCGCCTACAGTCCGATCCCCGGCGTGGCGCCGCTGGCCGTCTCCGGTCTGCGGATGGGGGCCGATGCCACGAACCCGGCGTCGGATCCCCTGCCGACTCTGGCGACGGGCGCATCCTTGAACGGGCCCGTGCCGGTGCACACGCCCTCGGCGTGGACGGTTCACCTGGTGTATCGCGTCTCGACGGTGCCGAGTTCCTCGGGCCCGGTGCTGCGGTGGACGACCACAGGCAGCCCGTGGAAGATCTGGACGTTGTATTTCGGGAACAACCTCGCCTACCTGAGCGTCGATGACGGGGCCGGCGCGACCACCCTTGTGGTCAGCAGCAGCATGACGGGCCTGTTCGACGGGACCTGGAACCGGATGGTCATCTGGGTCCTCCCCTCCGGCCCTGATCTGACCGTCGTCGGCAACCTCGGCTCCAACACGCTCACCGGCACGACCATGGGTCGGATCACCAACGTGGCCACCGACTACTTCGCCGCCCTCGATGGGAAGGTCTCCATCGGGCACATCGCGATCTTCTCCAACCAGGTCTACGGCTACGAGAACTACGACCTCGCCTGGCATGGAGAGCTCGCCGGCGCCCGGGCTACCCGCCTGTGCCGGGAGGAGTCCGTGCCGGTGGACGTGTGGGGCGTCACCGCCGGTCAGCAGGCCCTGGGCTACCAGCGGCCTGGCAAATTGCTCGACGTCCTCGCCGAGGCGGAGGCCGCGGACGGCGGGATCCTGCTGGAGGACCGCGACCGGCTCGGACTGGTCTACCGCGCGCGCAGCACCATGTACGCCCAGAACCCGATCCTGACCATCCCGTACGGGCATCTGGCGGAGTTCGGGCCGCCCCGGGACGATGACTCCCGGATCCGCAACGACCGCACCGTCCGCCGGCAGGATGGCGGTTATGGTCGTGCGCAGCAGGCCACCGGCCCTCTCTCCACCGCGGCATTCCCGACTGGCGTGGGCATCTACGACGACGAGGTGACCCTCAGCCTGTCGGATGACTCCCAGTGCCAGCCGATCGCCGAGTGGCTGGTGCACCTCGGCACCGTCGACGAGGCCCGCTACCCGGAGATCAGGCTCTACCTGCACAAATACCCGCAGTACATCGACGCCGTGACCCGCCTGGACGTCGGCTCGGTCATCCGCGTGACCGGGCTGCCCTCGCATCTGCCGCCCGGGCCGCTGGACCTGCTCGTCGAGGGGCTCACGGAGCACATCGGCTCGGAGACGTGGGAGCTGTCCCTGGTGTGCAGCCCCGCGAGCCCCTGGGTGGTGGCCATCGCCGACCTCTCCAAGGCGGAGACGTCTGGCTCCACCCTCGCCTCGCCCGTCTCGGCCTCCGCGACGAGCCTGTCCGTGGCCACGACCAGCGGCCCCCTGTGGTCCACCAGCGCCGGGGACTGGCCGATCAGCATCGAGATCGGCGGCGAGGTCATGACCGTCACCGCCGTGTCCGGCAGCAGCAGCCCCCAGACCATGACCGTGACCCGCGGCGTGAACGGGTTCGCCGGCGCCCACATTGCGGGCGACGCGGTGACCCTCGCACAGCCCGCCATCGCCGCCCTGTAGAGAGAGGAGGCCCAATGCCGATCCCGGCCGGGGGCACGATCACCTCCGCCATCCTCCAGCTGATCGACGCAAAACCGATCGCGATCCTTCAGCAGACCGTCACACAGTCCGTGGCCAACGGGGCATGGGCGGTCATCACCTTCGACAGCGAGATCACCGACCCCAACAACGGCCACTCCACCAGCAGCAACACCAGCCGCTACACCTGCCAGTACGCGGGCTGGTATCGCATCACCGGCCGCGCCGCGTTCGCCACCAACTCCACCGGCTCCCGGGGGGCCCGCATCCACAAGAACGGGTCCTTCATCCAAGGGGCCGCGAACTTGGCGGCTGCGGGCACGCTGAACGGGATCTCCGAGGTCAGTCACATCCTGTCCCTGGCCGTCGGCGACTACGTCGAGGTCGCGGGCGGTCAGAACTCCGGCGGTGCCCTGTCCACGGCGTTCGCGAACGAGGCCGCCTCGATGATGTACGTCGAGTGGATCAGGTCATGACCGCCTGCGCGTGCGGCGCGGCCGCGGTGGTGCAGTGGCGCCGGCGGCCGACGGAGGCCGAGCTGGACCGGATCGTGCGGGCCGAGGAGACCCGGCGCGCGGCCGCGCGGGCGTTGGGGGCGGTTCTCGACGAGGACACGCCGGCCCCCGGGGCGGACGCAACGGTGCCGGTGTACGCCTGCGCCTCCCATGCGCTGCCGCCGGGGATCGCCTCGCAGGTCCACGAGGCGGCGTGCGCCGGCCCCGGGAAGGGCGGCGGCGCGTGCGGCTGCCCGCTGGCGGAGCCCGAGTTCCCGTTCGACCCCGCCGAGGAGCAGCGGCCCGCCGGGCTGCTGCCGCCGGGCTGGTAGCCCGTACGCCAACCTCACCGCCCCGTGCCAGTTGGCCGGGGCGTTCTTCATGCCTTGGAGGCCCCATGTCCGCTGGTGCGCAGTTCTACCCGGGGGCGTCGACCGCCTACCGGTATGACGGTACCTACGAGGGTCTGATGCAGGAGATCAACTGCTGCGTCACCCACACCACCGAGGGCACCACCCTCCCCGACTACGACGACGGCGCCATGGCGCCCAACACCACGCTGCTGCCGGACATCCCGAACCAGAGACTCCGGGCCTACGCCCACTTCCCCGCGGACATGAGCGCACGCGCCCTCGTCGACTCCTCCGCCACCACGGTCCGGACCAACCGCAACAACTGCCACCAGGTCGAACTGGTCGGCTCCTGCGACCCGAAGCGGCGCACCAGCTGGGGCAGCCTGCGCGCCGGCGTGGACTACATCTACTGGCCCGAGGCCCCGGACTGGGCGCTGCGGGAGTACGCCCGGTACATCGCCTGGCTGTACACAGAGCACGGCGTTCCCCTCGTCCTGACCACGCGGCCGTGGCTGCCCTACCCGGACAGCTACGGCAGCAGCAACGGCCAGCGGATGACGCTGGACGAGTGGGCCTCGTTCAGGGGGCACTGCGGCCACCAGCACGTGCCCGACGGGAACGACCACGGCGACCCCGGCAACATGCGGATGGACCTGGTCGTCCAGTACGCCAGGGAGCTGGCCTCCGGGGGCTCCGCGGGGGCCGGTGGCGGGGGCACGCAGCCCCCCGCCCCCGCCTACGAGCCGTTCCCCGGCGCCGGGTGGTTCGTGACGGGCCGGCGCTCGCCGATCATCGCCGCGATGCACGCCCGGCTCGTCGCCGTCGGCTGCAACCGCTACCAGACCAACACGAACCTCGACGTCTGGGGCTCCGGGGATAAGGCCAGCTACGCCGCGTGGCAGCGTCATCTCGGCTACTCCGGCTCCGACGCCGACGGCATCCCCGGCCCTACGTCCTGGGCTCGGCTCCAGGTCCCCAACGTCTGACCCCCACCAAGGAGAACCACATGACCAACTCGTTCCCGCCCGTCGACGTCATCGTCAAGACCGGCAAGACCTACGCCAAGGACGTTGCCGAGCGCACCGTCTGGACGTTCGCCGCGGCCACCGGCGGCCTCCTCGTCGCGTCCGGCCCGGCCGACATGCTCCACGGCTCGTTCTGGCAGTCCGTGGGCACGGCTGGCCTCATCGCTGCGGGCACGTTCCTCAAGGGCCTCGCTGCCCGTCTCGTCGGCGACCCCAACAGCGCGTCCACCGCCCGGGGGGTGTAGCCGTGACGACAGCCCCCGAGCCCGCCGGCATCTACATCAGTACGGGCCAGATGTACCAGGAGGTGAGGGGGCTGTCCGAGACGGTGTCCCGGATCGAGAACAAGCTGGACGGGATCTTGGACACCACCGGCGACCTCCGCAAGGACGTCGACGACCACGAGACCAGGCTCCGCGGGCTGGAGCGGGCCCGCTGGCCGCTTCCCACCATCGGAGTCCTCGCCGGCCTTGGCGGGGCGATCACGGGCGCGATCGCCCTCGTCGCCAGGTAGGAGGCCACCATGCCGAGCAGGCGCACCGTGACCGGCAGCGTTGCCGATCTCTTCACTGGCGCCGGGCAGATCGCCACAGTGGTCCTCCGCGCACTGCCTCGCCGCTGGACCGACGAGGCCGGCGGCCAGCTGCTCGTCGCCCCCGACCATCCCGTTCCGGTTGTGGCCGGGGCCTGGTCCGTGGCCCTGGTCCCCACCGATGAGCCGGGGATCGAGCCGAGCGTCGGCCGCTACTACGAGCTGGAGGAGTCCATCGCGGGCGTGCCCGTACGCCGGCGCGTGTTCGAGTTGCCGAAGGGCGACGGCAGTCCCGTCTCGGTCCTCTCGCTGGTCGTCGCGGATCCGGGGTTGCCCGGCTACGTGCGGGGCGCGGCCGGGGCGCAGGGTCCGAAGGGCGACACTGGCGACGTCGGCCCGCAGGGGCCGCAACCGCCGCTTGGCGCGGCGGGCGCCGGCGCCGCGGTCGCACTGCGCAGTACCGACCCGACGACGACCAACGCGAGGACGCCGACCGCGCACGCAGCCTCGCACGCGGCCGCCGGGTCGGACCCGGTCACCCTCACCCAGGCACAGGTCATGGGCCTGGCATCCGCCCTCGCCGCGCTCGCCCCGCTGGCCGGGGCGACCTTCACCGGCGGGGTCACCATCTCCGGCGCAGACCTCGCGATCAGCGGCACCGGGCGGGGATACCGGCTGCGGCGCGGCGGAGCCAGCCTCGATCTGGAGGCGACCGGCTCAGACCTGATCGTCTCCAACTGGTCGGGGCCCAACTTCGACGGGACACAGCGCTCCTACCTGCGTCTGTCCGCGGACGCGCAGAACCTCCAGATCGCGGGCAAGGTCGAGCACGTCGACGCCCTGTACGGGACGACGCGGCACGTCCTCGACGGCGCCGCGAACACCATCGGTCTCTACGGCGCGAGCCCGGTCACCCGGCGGACCGTCACCGGATCCCGGAGCGACGGCTCGGCCCTGGCCAGCCTCCTCTCCGGCCTCTCCACGGTCGGCCTGATCACGGACAGCAGTACCCCGGGCGACGGCATCACCGACCAGCCCAGCGAACAGAACCTGTTGGCGTGGACCTACGATCCGGCGATGGCCGGGCACGTCACCGCCCAGTCGTCCGCCGGCGTCGCCGGGCGGGTCACGCTGGTGCGGATCCCGATTCGGAACACGATCACGTGGTCCTCCATCTGGATTGGGCTGGCGGGGGTCGACGCGGCGGCGGTCCTGTCGAACTGCTACCTCGGGGTGTACGACACCACGGGCACGCTTCGCGGCGTCACCGCAGACATCTCGTCCTTGCTCATGTCGGGGGCGACGGCGAAGGCGCTGCCGCTGGCCACGCCGTTCATGGCGGCCCCGGGTTTCTACTACATCGCGATGCTGCTGAACGGCACCTGGGCCACGAACAGCCTCACCTTCAAGTCGAGCGGCGCGGGCATCTCAGTGAACGCGGGGCTCACGGCGCCGAGCCTGCGCTACTCGAACATGCTCACCGGACAGACGTCGCTGCCGGCTTCGCTGACGCTGGCCTCGCAGTCGACCTCCATCATCAACACGGGTTGGGCCAGCCAGTGGTACGGCGTCTCCTGAACGACATGCCCCCTCTCGCCTACGGGCGGGAGGGGGCGATTTTGCGCGTCCAGGCCAGCCATCTACTGGCGGTGCTCGTCGACCGCATTCAGCGCAGCACCCCAGGGGTAAGGCTTCTTCTCGCCAGGGGCGTTCGGCTCGAACCCGTCCAGGCCGAACAGCACCCGGACTCCGGCCTCGCGCAGCGTCTCCAGGGACAGCGGAAACTGCGGGTGCTGGGTGTAGGCGCTGTTCACGCACGGCATCGCCGTGAGCGGGATCCCCTTGCCGATGGCCTCCGAGACGAACCCGACCAGCCACGTGCCGGTGATTCCGAGCGCCCACGAGTTGATGGTGTTCATTGTCGCCGGAGCCACGAGGACCGCGTCCGCTGGCGGCCACACGTCCGGGTGGCCGGGCCGCTTGTACCGGGAGCGCACCGGGTGCCCGGTCAGAGCGGCCAGCCCGTCGATGTTGTCCTCCAGCCACTCGGCGGCCGTCGGCGTCAGCCCGAGGCACACATCCCAGCCGCGAGCCTGCGCATCCTCAACCACACTGGCGATTTCGAAGACGGGCGGTGCCGCCGAGCAGAGCAGGTACAGAGTCCTCGTCGTCATGATCCTGACCCTACGCAACCGCCCCCGATCCGGGTGGAGTCGGGGGCGATCGACGGTACCGTCCATGATGACGAGTCTTGGACGGAGACCAGTATGCCTCTACCTGACGATGACCACACCGGTTCCCGGATCCGGGAACAACGGCGCCTCGCCCGCCTGACACAACGCGAGTTGGCCGACCGGATCCCGTACAGCCTCAGCCTCCTAAACCAGGTCGAGTGCGGAGCGCGCCCCGCGACTCCTGGCTTCGTGGCAGCTGTGGCCCACGCACTGCGGGTGGACTCGTCCAAGCTGACAGGACCCCCCGCAGTGACCGCACTCCCCGCCGACCGGCTGCTCGCCCTGGTCGCCCCGATCCGGGAAGCCCTTGATCGCTTCGACCTCGGCCCGAACCCCGACCTCACCCAAGTCCGCCCCACATCGGACCTGATCGCCGAGGCGGACACCCTGTGCCAGCAGGTCCGGGCCACCCACCTCCGCGCAGCCGCGAAGGCCCTGCCCGCGCTGATCGTCGAGCTAACGCACACGGTCTGGACAGCTCCGACCACCGATGCGTGGCGAGGCCTGGCCTCCGCCTACCGGACCGCCCACGACGTCGCGCTGAAGCTCGACTACCCAGACCTCGCGCGCGTCGCCCTGGACCGCATGGGCTGGGCTGCGGGCCGCGCATCGGATCCGTGCATCGAGGCCGTGCAGCGGTACAAGCGGGCGATCCTGTGGCGGTGCGCCACCTCGGCGCCGCTCATCACCTCCGGGCAGGCGCTCCTCGCGGGGGAGACGAGCCGCGAGGCCCTCGCTGTGACCGGGCAGCTGCACCTCGGCCTCGCGACGGTGGCCGCGAAGAACGAGGATGCCACCGCAGTGGAGACTCACCTTGCTGCGGCGCGGGAAATGGCTGATCGAGTCGGCGGCGAGGCTGGTGACGTGCACTGGCTGTCCTTCGGCCAGGTCAATGTCAGGTTGCACGAGCTGGGTGCCGCGATCACGATGAACGACTTCGACACGGCTCTCGGCCGGGCCCGCACGATCCAGCTTCCGGAGTCGACGCTGACCTCCCGCCGGGCCCGCTACCTCGTTGACCGCGCGCTCGTCGAGATGGAGGCCGGCTCCGCGAAGGGGTCTCTCAAGTTCCTTGCCGAGGCGCGAAAGGTAGCGCCCGAGCAGACCCGGCACCTACCCGGGACCCGGGCCACGATTCGGGGGCTGGTGCACCTGTCTCGCCGGGCGCCGGACAGCTTGGGCGGGATGGCCCGTTGGGTCGGGCTGTAGCACTCACAAATCTGTGAGCATTCCTCCCTGCCGGGGCCGTCACGCTGGTGTCTCCACCCGCTGACGACGGTAGGGAGCCCCTCGTGATGAGCCCGACCCGCAGCGTGCTGAGCCTCGACACCCCCGATGGCTCGGACGCCGACACCGCAGAGCTGGCCTTGCCCAGCGCGGACCTCCTCGACCGGGCATTGGCCGGCTGGCAGCGCTTCCTCCGCACCGAGGCGGAGGTGGCCGATGCGTGAGCGGTACGAGTACCAACCTCACCACCTGCTTCGACAGCGGGTCCGTGACATTCCGTCCGGGGTCGAGGGCACGCTGATGGCCGTCATCACCGAGAACGTTTCGGACACCGGCATCGAGCGATGGGTGGACTTGGCCTACATCCGGAACAAATCCGGCCGCGAGTTCAGCACCGCCGTCGAGAACATCGAGCCCGCGTGAACCTCCAGACTGGGCCCCACTGGCACGCCTACGCCTACACCAGCCCACCCGGCGTCACCCCGGACGATGAGGAGTGGTCACTCGATCCGGACGACTGGCTGAAGCGGCCAGCCGCGGAGATCGTGGCCACGCTGCTGGAGCCCGAGGAAGCGGCCACCTGGATGCAGCAGCAACTCGCCGCGTATCCACCCTGGTCGGAGGGCGCTCACGGGTACGTCCACGCAACGCTGTACACCCGCCAGTACCTCCACCGTCAGCAGGATCAGACGCCGTGGGCTCACTACGTCGACCGGCACGATCGGGTCGTCGTGCGGGTTCTCGCGGCGTGCCCGCGGCCGCGCCCACCCTCCAGGCCAGCCGAGCTCTACGCGTGGGAGACACCTGTCCCACCGTGCCCGCTTGCCAAGCCCGAGCCGTAAGCGCCTCAGCCCGCCTCAGAACCGACCACGCTCCGTTCCGGCGTTCGACAGGCTCATCCCTGCGCGCCGGCGCACAGCCCCCTCCAGCCGACCTCGCTCCGCGGGGGGGGCTGTGTCCCGGCCCGCAGGGCCCACACCACCACCCATGGCACACGACCAAGGGAGACGCATGTCCACTCCGGCCCCGCCCCCTCCGTGCAGCAGCAAGGCCCCCACCCCTCCGACACCCGCACAGACAGGAGGCACCATGACCCTGATGCTCGAACCGGGCGTCCGCGACGCCCGGGGGCTCCTCGACCCCGATGACTTCATGGCCGTCACCGCGACCGTCGCCAAGGACAACCCCGACATGGGCTGGACGATGGCCGAACGAGTCGTCGTCGAGGGTCTCAAGTTCGTCGCCGTCGCGGCCAGCGGCACGGAGCGCGGCATCGCGCCGTCGCGCGTCGTCGACGAGGGCTGGCACGCCCTCATCCTGCACACCGCCATCTACGACGGCCTGTGCGAGCGCCTCGGCGGCTTCGTCCACCACTACCCCGAGCCCCCGGACTCCGGCCGCTACGACCCCGCGTTCATCGACCGCACCATGGCCGCGATCGAGCGGGCCGGCTTCCCGGTGGACCGGGAGCTGTGGCGTGGCCCGGACAACGGGATCGTCGAGGTGGCCGCGTCCTGCCAGCACGCGCCGAACTGCGGGCCCATCCAGCCGATGCCCACCCCGCAGTGCCTCCCGGACCCGCCGCCGCCCAGCGAGTAGCCCGCCTGACCGCTACGCTCCACTCCGATGGGAGGACTCATGCAGGAGTGGACAGACCCTCGGTACGCCGAGCTCGTCGACGTCTGGCGTGAAACGCAGCAGCCGACATCCCGCGACCCGGAGGAACCCCCGGCGCGCGGATTCATCATGCAGCCGCCGTCTCACGACTGACCGCGACCCCGGCCCGGCCGCCTCGTGCGGCCGGGCCCCTTTCCCCTGCGGAGTCCCCTACATGACCACCGAGTCCAGCTGGGACAACTACGCCCGCCTCACTCCCGCCGGCCGCCAGGGCCCCCCGCCTCCGTTCAGCTGGACCGTCCACCCCGGACATGGCCCGGGCGCCGAGCTACTCGACGTCGACCCCGGCGCCAGCGTCCTGGAGCTCGGGTGCGGCAAGGGCAACCGTCTCGCCGCCCTGGCCGCGCTGGACGTACATGCCGTCGGCGTCGACATCTCCGCCGTGCAGATAGCGGGCGGTCGCGCCCGGTGGGGGCCGGCGCTGGAGCTCCACCAGGCTGACGCCGTCCACTTCCTGCGCCACACCGCGGCCGAGTACGACGCCGTGTACTCCGTCTTCGGAGCGCACTGGTTCACGGACCCGGACGTGCTCCTCCCCGCCGTCCGCGCCCGCTTGAAGCCCGGCGGAGTGCTTGTGCTGGCGCACCTCGCCCCGGGGGGACGGTTCGAGACCCACGGCCCAACAGCTTCGCGCTCCGGCCCGGGCACGGTGCTCCGCTGGGAGGGGGAGGCGTACCAGTGGGCCAACTTGCTCACCGACCACGAGTTCCTGACCCCGTCCGTCTGTACCATCCACCCGCCTCACCGAAGCACGGCAGCACCGACCGTCGTACTCCGCAGCTGGGGCTAGGCCGGACGGGATACGCCGCTGGCGCCGTTCCCGGTCGGGGGCCGCTCACTGCTGCGCGGTCCGCTCCAGCCACCGCCCGTACCAGATCATCAGCTGGAAGGTGCTTCGGAGGCCGAGCCGCTCTCGGGCCTCCGCAAGGCCACGATTCACCAACCTGTCGCTGATCCCGAGCCGCCGGCCTGCACCGTCCTGGGATTCGCCTGCGTGGAGCTGCTCCAGGATGTCCATCTGCCGATCGGTCAGTACGACCTCATCGGCCACGGCCACGGCCTGAGCCCACGGCATGGCGTTCTCCCAGTAGATGTCGAAGACATTCCGGGCCCACATCACGGAGCTCCGGTCTGCGACGTGCCAGCCGCTGTGGGCATCGGGTCTGCGGGTGACGTGGTCGTCGACGAACAGGCTCTTCTGGTCCACGATGATCATTCGCGGGAATCGGCCAGCGACCGCCCGCACTTCTCCACCCGCATCGATCAGCGCGGCCACGTATGCCTGCGTGGCCCGGTCGGCCGCCGCCGTGGACCGGTACAGCAGCCGCAGGGTTGCGCCGCGCTCCAGCGCCGCCAGGGACCGGTCATTGCCCAGCTTCCGGATCGCCGGGTCCCGGTCCGCGGGGAGGGCAGGCTGAGCGGCGAGGAGCTCGACGGCGGCTTTGCCCGTGATGGTGCCGATTCGATCGTTCATGAGGCTCGGGGTGGGGAGGAATTCGCTGCCCATGTGGTCGAATCGGCGACTGTGTTCGTAGGCGGGCGCTAGGCCCTCCAGGACGGGGATGGCGGCCAGGCGTTCCAGGCTGGCCGTCAGCTGGGCGTGCTCGGCCTCCAGGAGCCGCTGAATCGCGGCCCGCGGGTCCGTGGCGATGTGGGAGCCCTCGTCGTACGGGTCGTCATCGACCAGCCCGAGACTGGCGAGGCGGCTGAGGTCAGTCTCGGCCGGCAGGTGCTCGCCTGCGGCCAGCGCCTTGTAGTGGGCCTGGTCTTCGGTCGTGAGGTCGTGCGGGTCCTGAGAGTCCGTCACTGTGCACACCTATCCCCCTATTTGCCGTGTGCGGGATCCCGAAGTTCGGATTCCCGAAGGAGTCAATCTCTTGGATCGCGGCATGTGCTGGTGGCACGCTACATCTACCCGTAGCGCTGCGGAGAGGTGTTCGATATGTTCCACGGCATCACCGAAAGGACCGGTATGCGAAAGATCTTCCAGGTCACGGCCACCGCGCTCCTGACCGCCTCGGCACTCATCGGCACCGCGACGCTCGCGTCCGCCGACCCTGAGCCCAGCGTCAGCGGCGACGTGCGACAGATCGACGTCGGATGGGGATCCGCGCCGGGCGCGACCCCTCAGCCGACCCCGACCGCTACCACCAGCGACGTTGGATGGGGGTAATGATCGAGTAACGCCGAATCAGAGCCCCGGTCGCACTCCGCATTCGACCGGGGCTATTCGCGTACCAGCTCGGCCAGCGACACGCCGAGTGCCGCAGCGATCAGGAGCAGGACGGTCAGGCTGGGGTCCGAAATCGCGTACTCGATCCGGTGCACGGTTTTGAGGTCGATCCCCACACGCTGGGCCAGCGCTTCCTGAGTGAGGCCGGCGACTGTCCGAGCATCGCGTACACGCGCGCCGATCGCCCGACGGCGGGCCAGGACCCAGGCCGGGGGCGGATCTTTCGACACCTGTACACGTTGTGATGATCTTGCGCCGTTGTCTTTACCTGGGCAGGTAAATCTAACGATCTCACACACATACCGGCCAGACGACCGAAACCTGTTGCGTCAGCCGCTTCAACAAGTTGTGCTGCTGACAGACCGACCGCACGACGATCCAAGGTGATACCAAGTGCACGACGAGCCGGACCCCGAACCACCCCGCGCCCCCCTGTCCCTCACGCAGCGGGCCCGGGCCGACGCCGCCTCGCGCGCGCTCGCCTCATCACGCATCGCCGACCTCGCGGCCCTCGACGGCGCGGCGTCCATCCTCATGATCGAACGACTGCGGAGCGCCCTTGACGATGCCCTGCGGCTGCTGAACGAGGCGACCCAGTAGACTCACGACCCACACCCCCGCACCCCTGGAGCCGGGGAGACCGCCGATTCGAACCTATGCGCACTAGAAATTTTTCGGGTGCGCTCATGTGGGCGTACCACTTCAGCGAGTGGTGCTCGACGGCCCAGATCCGGTCGAATCCCATGCGTTCGGCGAAGACCGCCTGCTCGACGCAGTCGCGGATGACCTGGTGCTCCCGCTCCACGGTGGGGTCGGCCAGCTGAGCCTCGAAGATCACGGAGAATTTCACGATGCCTCCAGAGATGCGTCCCGTGCCCGGTCTTGCTTCGATTAGAAATATGACTAGTAGTCATATCGCCAACAAGCAAGACCTGCCGCCGACCGCGTGGGCGGTTCTGGGCCTGCTGTCCTTCCCCGGCGAGCGGACCGGGTACGAGCTCAAGAAGTGGGCGGACTCCTCCCTCCGCTTCTTCTACTGGTCGCCCGCCATCAGCCAGATCTACGCCGAACTGCGGCGGCTGGAGGAGCTCGGGTACGCCTCCTCCGCGCGCTCGGGGCCGGAGGAGGCCCGCGCCAAGCGCCGCTACGCCATCACGGACGCCGGCCGCGAGGCCCTCGCGGGCTGGGCGGCGGACACCGCCGAGGCAGGACCGCCCGTGCTCAAGCACGGGCTGCTGCTGCGGATCTGGCTCGGACACCTGTCGGAGCCGGAGCGGCTGCGCGCGATGGTGGCGGACCACCTGGAGCGCACCCGGGGCGAACTGGCCGCCGTGCGCGAGGCCATGGCGCACGCGGCGGACGTGCCGGAGTGGGCCTTCCCCGCCCTCGCCCTGCGCTGGAGCGAGCGCCAGCACCTGGCCGAGCTGGAGCTGGGCGGGGCCCTGCTGGAGGACCTCGCGGAGGCCGGCCGGCGTGCGGGGGCGCACCCCGGGCGGGCGGAACGTCAAGCCGACGGGGACGCGCCCACCCCCGGGTGACGCGGCGGGGCGCCCCGGGCCCGCCGCGGGGCTCACGGCCCCGGCGGGAAGCGGGTGGACGGCTTCCGCGAGCCCCCTGCACGCCCGGTCCCAACGCGCGCGGTGCGCACTAGCATGCGTCCTCACCGGGCGCGGCCGGTCGGGACACCGCGACCGCGCCGGGAGCCGCCGTCGACGGAAGCGAGAGAACCTTGACTTTCCTCACCATCGGTCACCGCGGGGTCATGGGTGTGGAACCGGAGAACACCCTGCGGTCGTTCATCCGGGCGGAACGCTGCGGGATGGACGCCATCGCGCTGGACGTTCGCCTCAGCAAGGACGGCGCCCTCGTCGTCCTGCACGACGCCGAGGTGGACCGCACCACGGACGGCGCGGGCGCCGTCACCGACCTGACCCTCGCCGAGCTGCGCGAACTGGATGCCGGCCTGGGCGAACGGGTGCCGGTCCTGGAGGAGGTGCTGGACGCCGTCCGGATCCCGCTCCAGGTGTCGGTCCAGGATCCTGCCGCCGCCGCGGCCCTCGTGGAGCTGCTCGCGCGCGAGGACCTCACCGCCCGGATGGAGGTGGCCTCGGGCGATGCGGAGCTGCTCGGCGAGGTCGCCCGGCGGGCCCCCGGGGTCCGTACCGCGCTGCACGTGGAGCGGCCCGGCGCGGACGCCGGGGAGCTGGTGGCGGCGGCCCGGGCGGCGGGGGCCGCGACCGTCGCGGTGGACATCCGCCGGCTCAGCCTGGAGGCGGTGGAGGCGGCGCACGCGGCCGGGCTGCGGGTGACCGGCTGGTCGGTCAACACCCTGGACCGGCTCCGGCTGGCGCGCGCCCTCCAACTGGACGGCGCGGCGACCGACTTCCCGGAGATCCGCAGCACCGGCCGGTTCACGGCCTGAGCCTCCTCCGTACCGCCGGGGCCGTGCCCGCCGTCGTGGCGGGGTCCCGGCCTCCGGGGCGCCCCGGCCGTCAGAGCGCCTTGACCAGCAGCTCGAAGGCCAGGTCGTCGCGGAGCGGGATGCCGAAGCGCTCGTCCCCGTAGGGGAAGGGGCTCAGCTCGCCGGTGCGCCGGTAGCCGCGCCGCACGTAGTAGGCGATGAGCTCCTCCCGCACGTTGACCACGGTCATCCGCATCTCGGCGACCTTCCAGTCCTCCCGGGCGCGGCGCTCGGCCTCGGCCATGACCTCCTTGCCGAGGCCGGCGCCCTGGAGCCCGGGCCGTACGGCGAACATGCCGAAGTAGGCGTGGTCGCCCCGGTGTTCGAGCTGGCAGCAGGCGACGAGCTCGTCCCCGCGCTCGACGACGAGGAGCGTGCTGTCCGGGTCCGCGATGATCGCGCCGACCCCACTCGGGTCGGTGCGCTGGCCGTCCAGGTAGTCGGCCTCGGTCGTCCAGCCGGCCCGGCTGGCGTCCCCGCGGTAGGCGGACTCGACGAGGGCCACCAGGGCGGGCACGTCCTCCTCCACGGCGCTGCGGAAGCTCAGGGCGGCGGGCTGGGCGGTGGACATCGGGCGCTCCGTTCGGTACGGCGGCAGAGCAGCGGCATATGACATGCCGCCGGGGTCGCAGAGAGCCTATCCCGGTCCCGCGTGAAGGGGGTGTGAGCAGGGCATCCCTTCCCGTGACGCCGACGAACCGGGAGGTTCCGCCGTGCACGGATCCGCGACGCCCCTCTCCGCCTCCTCCGCCTCCGCCTGGCTGCTGGTCCTGCTCTGCGCCGTCAGCGGTGCGTACTGCCTGCTGCGGGCGCGCAGAGCGGACCGCCGGGCCCGCGGCATGGCGGCCGGGGAGGCGGTGATGGGCTTCGGGATGGCGGCGATGGCCGTGCCCTCCGGCGCCGGGCCGTGGGGGCCGCAGATCCTCCTCGCGGTCTGCTGCGGGGCCTCGGTGCACGCGCTGTGGCTGCTGCGCGGCGGGAGCCACCACGCACACCACCTGGTGGGCACGCTGGCGATGGCGTACATGGCGCTGTCGGCGACCGCCGGGCACGGGCACGGCCGGGCGGGGCTCCCCCTGGTGACGGGGGCGCTGCTCCTCTACTACTCCGGCTACGTACTGCTGGGCGGGGCCCGGCTGGTGACCGCCGGCGCCGCGCCGTCCGCCGCGGCCGGCCCCGGGGGCACGGGGGGCGGCGGGGCCGGGGAGCTCGTCCGGGCCTGCCGACTGGCCATGGGGATAGGGATGTTGGCGATGCTGCTGAGCATGTGACGGCCCGTCGGGCGGAGGTCCGCGCGGGCCGGAACGTGTCCTGCGTCACCAATCCCCCCGGCCCGTACCCGTAGGTAGCCCGGCGCTCATAGGCTGGCGGACATGATGGTCCCCGCCGCCCTTCTGCTCCTCGGCGCCCTGACCGCGTTCCTCGCGCCGCGCCTGCTGGCCCGCGCCGCCTGGCCCGATCGGGAACCCGTGGTCGCGCTGTGGGTGTGGCAGTGCGTGGTGGGCGCGACGCTGCTGTGCCTGGGGCTGTCGATGCTGCTGAGCGCGGCCGCCGCCTGGCAGGCCGTACGGGGGCGGCTGTTCGCGGCGGCCCCGCACGGGGTGGTGGACGCGTACGGGCTGGGCCCCGGGGGCGGCCGCTGGGCCGCGGCCACCGCCCTGGCACTGGCCTGCGGAGGGCTGTGGACCGGGGCGATGCTGACGCGGGAGGTGCTGCGGGCGCGGGCCCGGCGGCGTGCCCGGGGGGCCGAACTGCGGCTGCGGGCCCCGCTGCTGCCCGGCGAGGACCCGGCGGCGGCGCGGCTGGTGGTGCTGGAGGGCCCGCGTCCGGAGGCCTGGTGGCAGGCCGGGCCGGCGCCGCGCCTGGTGGTGACGACGGCCGCGCTCGGCCGGCTCAAGGGGAGCCAGCTGGACGCGGTGCTGGCGCACGAGCAGGGGCACGTGGCCGCCCGGCACGACTGGCTGCTGCACTGCTCGCGGGCCCTGTCGCGGGGGTTCCCGCAGGTGCCGGTGTTCGCGGCGTTCGAGGCGGAGATGGACCGGCTGGTGGAGCTGGCCGCCGACGACGTGGCCTCGCGCCGCTACGGGCGGCTGACGATCGCGCTGGCTCTGGTCGGACTGAACGAGGACCGGGGCGTCTTCGGCCCCGCCTCGGCCCAGGCGCACGTGCCCGAGCGGGTACGGCGCCTCCTGTCGGCCACGCCCCGGCTGTCCGCCGGACGCCGGCTGCGGCTCACGGCACTGGCCACGCTGCTGCCGGCGGTACCGCTGGCGGTGGCGTTCGTACCGGGGCTCAGGGCGCTGGCGTAGGCCGCCCCGGGCCCGGCTCCCGGGCGTGCCTGCCCGGGGCGATCCCCCGCGTCGCCCCGGGCAGACGGCTTCGCGCTGAGTATATTGGCTCGAAGCCAGTCAACGCAGGAGTAAGCATGTCCCCGCGCAGCGCATCGGTCAATGAAGAATTGCGCAGACGTTCCCGGGAGCGGCTGCTGCAGGCCACGGTCGAACTGGTGGCCGAGCGCGGCTACGAAGCCACCACGCTCGGCGACATCGCCGACCGGGCGGGCGCGGCCCGCGGCCTCGTCTCGTACTACTTCCCCGGCAAGCGGCAGCTGCTCCAGTCGGCGGTGCACCGGCTGATGCACCTGACCCTGGAGGAGGCCCTGGAGCACGAGCCGCGCACGGACGACGGCCGGGAGCGGCTGGCCCGGGCGGTCGACGCCGTCCTGGGCCTGGCCCGCGACCAGCCCCGGCTGATGCGCACCCACATGGCCGGGATCCTCCAGGCGGAGGGCTTCATCCGCTGCCCGGAGCAGCAGCGGCTGGCGGAGCTGCTCCGGGACACGGTCGTGCGGTACGGCTCGGCGGACGTGGACACCGACTACCCGATGCTGCGCGCGCTGCTGATGGGTGCGGTGGTGGCGGTCCTGCTGCCGGGGGCGCCGATGCCGGCCTCCCGGCTGCGGGCGGAGCTGTTCCAGCGGTACGGGCTGGAGTGGGAGCGGGGGTTCCCGCCGGACGGGGGGCCGCCCGGCGGAACGTTCCCTCCGTGAGTCCGGTCAGTGGTACTCGGGCTGGCTCTGGACGTTGAGCCGGTCCATCCGGACCCGTTTGGCGCTGTCGGTGCGCCGGTCGTCGAGCCTGAGCACGTCCAGGCCCTTGACGATGTCGTTCGAGTAGACGTGCCCGTTGTAGTAGTACGCCGACCAGGAGCCGCCGAGGCCCAGTTTGTCGGTGGTCAGCGGGCCGCGCTCGAAGTAGCCGATCTCCTTGGGGGCGGTGGAGTCGGTGAAGTCCCACACCGAGACCCCGCCCTGGTACCAGGCCTGGACCATGATGTCGCGGCCGTCGCCGACCGGGACCAGCGAGCCGTTGTGGGCCACGCAGTTCTCGGTGTCGGCCTGGTGGCGCGGGATCTTGAAGTAGCCCCGGAAGACGAGTTTGCGCTGGTCGCCGCGGCCGGTGATGTCGTAGATCCCGTCGGCGCCGCGGTTGGGGCCGGTGGCCTCGTTGCAGGTGGCGGCGCCGCCGCCGCCCAGCTCGTCGGTGAACACCACCTTGTCCGCGCTCTCGTTGAAGGTCGCCGAGTGCCAGAACGCGAAGTTCACGTTGTCCTGGACCCGGTCGATGACCCGCGGCTGCTCCGGGTCGCTGATGTCGAAGAGGATCCCGTCGCCCATGCAGGCGCCGGCGGCCAGGTCCTCGGAGGGCAGCACGGTGATGTCGTGGCAGCCGGTGGTCTTGGAGACCCCGGGGTTGGCGGGCGCTCCGGGGTTGCCGCCGTCCGGGAAGAGCACCGGGAAGCCGACGACGGCCGCCCGGGTCGGGGCCTTCCTGGGGACCTTGACCACGGAGATGCCGTCGTGCGGGGGCTGGCAGTCGGGGAAGGCCTCGCTGGGCGAGTAGGAGGAGACGTAGAGGTAGATGTCGCGGCCGCCCGGCACCAGCGTGTGGGTGTGCGATCCGCAGGCCGTCTCGACGGACTTGATGTACTTGGGGTTCTTCTTGTCCTTGATGTCGAAGATCTTGATGCCCTCCCAGGAGGACTTCTCCGTGGCGGGCTGCGAGACGCTGTTGCAGGAGTCGTCGCTGCGCGAGGAGTCCGTGGAGAGGAAGAGCAGGTCGCCCGAGACCGAGACGTCGTTCTGGCCGCCGGGGCAGAGGACCTGGGTGACGATCTTCGGGGCCTTGGGGTCGGCGATGTCGTAGATCGTGAAGCCGTCGTAGTTGCCGGCGTAGGCGTAGTCGCCCTGGAACGCCAGGTCGGAGTTGATGCCCTTGAGGTCGGCGTTGGGGATGTTGGCCAGGGGTCTGACGTTGGCGCTGTGCACGACCTCGTCCTGGCCGGGGATCTCCCCCGGGGCGAGTTCGCGGCCCGGCGCGAGGTCCGCGCTCCGCCGGGAGCCCGCGCCCGGGGACGAGTCGCCGGGGTCGGGGCTGGCGGCCGCCGGTCCGGCGGCGAGGAGCGTAGTGAGGAGTCCGGCGGCCGCCAGGGCCGCCCCCAGACTCCGGTGGCGCACTCTGACGGTGTGCAGCAAGGTCACTGTGCCTCCCGTGGGGGCCCTGCGCTCCGTTCCCGGGTGGGGAGCGGAACCTGGACCCCGGCAGTATCTTCCTTTCCATGGACATGGCAAACGCGTTACTCGGCCGATTCCTGGGGGCGGCGCTGGCCGCCTCACTCCTCCTCCCCCTTGCCGGCTGCACCGGCGGCGGCGGTGCCCCGCGGGGGGCCGCCGACGGCTCACCGGTGGTGGTCGCACCGGGCCGGCCGGGAGAGGACTCCCGGACCCTCACCCCCGAACAGGCCGCCCGGCAGCGGCCCGACGACAGCCCCAACGCCGCCGACCGGGCCTATGTGCGGCGCATGATCGAACACCACCGGCAGGCCCTGGCGATGAGCGCCCTGGCCCCCGACCGGGCCTCGGCCGACGGGGTCAGGAGGCTGGCCGAGCGCATCGCGGCCGCGCAGGGGCCCGAGATCGGGGCCATGGAGAAGTGGCAGGCCCGCCACCCCGCGCCGGCCGGCGACCCCGGCGGCCACGACCACGGCGCGATGCCCGGCATGGCCACGGAGCAGCAGCTGCGCGAGCTGGCGCAGGCCCGTGGCGCCGCCTTCGACCGGCTCTTCCTCTCCCTGATGACCGCCCACCACCAGGGGGCGGTGACGATGGCCGGCGAGGCGCTGGCCCAAGGGAACAACGGCGCCGTCGAGGAGATGGCGAACGAGGTGGTGGCCGTCCAGAGCGCCGAGATCCACCGGATGCGCGCGATGGGCTGACGGGCGCCGGGGCCGGTGGCATCCTGGGGAGCACCTGCGGGAGGGAGTTCCGCCGTGCTTCGTGTCGCCGTCGTCGGCTCGGGCCCCAGCGGGGTCTACGCCGCCCAGACACTGGTCGAGCAACGTGAGGTCCCGGGCGTACGGGTCGACGTGCTGGACCGGCTGCCGGCTCCGTACGGCCTCGTACGGTACGGGGTGGCCCCCGACCACGAGAAGATCAAGTCCCTGACCGGAAACCTGCGCTCCGTGTTGGAGGACGAGCGGATCCGGTTCCTCGGGAACGTGGAGGTCGGCGACGGACCGCTGACCACCGCCCGGATGCTGGAGCTGTACCACGCGGTGGTGTACTGCGTGGGCGCGGCGCGGGACCGCACGCTCGGGATCCCGGGCGAGGAGCTGGCCGGGGTGCACTCCGCGACGGCCTTCGTGTCCTGGTACAGCGGGCACCCCGACGCGGGCTCCTTCGACCTGGGCGGGGTCCGCTCGGCCGTGGTCGTCGGGGCGGGCAACGTCGCGGTGGACGTGACCCGGATCCTCGCCCGGGGCGTACCGGAGCTGGAGCCCACCGACATGCCCCAGCCCGCGCTGGGGGCGCTGGCGGACAGCGGGGTGCGGACGGTGGCGATGGTGGCCCGGCGCGGCCCCTCACAGGCGAAGTTCACCACCAAGGAGCTCCGGGAGCTGGGCACCCTGCCCGGGGTGGGCACCCGCACGGACCCCGCCGAGCTGGCCCTCGACCCGGCGTACGCCGACCCGGCCGCGGCGGCGGCCCTGCCCGCGGCGGCCCGGCGCAACCTGGAGGTGCTCCGGGGCTGGGCCGGGGGCCCGGAGCCCGGCGGGGACCGGGAACGGGAGGTCTCCCTGCGCTTCTACCTGCGCCCGGTGGAGGTGCTGGGCGGCCCGGACGGCCGGGTCCGCGGGATGCGCTTCGAGCGGACCGCGCCGGACGGCCGGGGCGGGGTGACCGGGACGGGCGCCCACGAGGACGTGGAGGCCCAGCTGGTGCTCCGCTCGGTCGGCTACCTGGGTGTCCCCCTGCCCGGCCTGCCCTTCGACCCGGCCACCGGCACCGTGCCGCACGCGGCGGGCCGGGTGGTCCGCGCCGGGCGCGCCTCGGTCGGCGAGTACGTGGCGGGCTGGATCAAGCGCGGCCCGACGGGGGTGATCGGCACCAACCGCCCCTGCGCCAAGGAGACGGTCTCCTCCCTGCTCCAGGACGCGGGCGCCCTGGCCCGCCGCGACCTCTGCGGCGATCCCCTGGACGCGCTCCGCGCGGCGGGCCTGCGCCCGGTGGAATGGCCGGGCTGGCTGTCGATCGAGGCGGCCGAGGCGGAACTGGGCCGCTCCCTGGGCCGGCGCTCGGTCAAGATCCCCGACTGGCCGGGCCTCCGCGCGGCGGCGGGTCTGGCGTAGGGCCGGACCCGCCGCGCCGCCCAACGGCCACGACCACCGCCGCGCCCCTGCCGCACCGCTCGGACGGTCGCGGTCAGGAGGTCTCCGTCCGGCGCTCGCCCAGCCTGGCTTCCTGGGCGGCAGCCGCCGTCAGGAGGGTGTCGAGGAGGCCGGGGAAGAGGGACTGGAGGTCCTGGCGGCGGAGGCCGTTCATCTTCGCCGTGCCGCGGTAGGTCTGGCGGACGACGCCGCTCTCGCGCAGGACGCGGAAGTGGTGCGTCGTCGTGGACTTGGTGACCGGAAGGACGAAGTCCGAGCAGGCCAGCTCGACCTCCCGGTCCGCGAGCTCGCGGACGATGGAGAGCCGCAGCGGGTCGGAGAGGGCATGGAGCACCCCCTCCAGGCGGATCTCGTCCGCCTCGGGGTGGGCGAGGGCACGGGGCGCGTCACGTTCCGTCATGTCCTGCTCCACTCCTCCGGGTTCCGGCCGGGGCCTCGGGGCCCGGTCCCATCGTACGAGAACCTTCGTACGAACGGGCCGGGGCGGCGCCGGGGAGCGGGTGCGCCCCGCGCCGCCCCTCGTTCACCAGGCGCGCCGGTACTGGCCGGGGACCGGGAGCTCCGCGCCCAGTCCGGCCGCCGCGCGGCGGGCCCAGAACGGGTCGCGCAGCAGCTCCCGGCCGAGGAGGACGGCGTCGGCCTCGCCGTTGGCCAGGATCTTCTCGGCCTGCTCGGGCTCCGTGATCAGGCCGACCGCCGCGACCGGGAGGGTCGTCTCGGCCTTGACCCGGGCGGCGAAGGGCACCTGGTACCCGGGACCGGTGGGGATCTTCACGCGGGGGGCGAGTCCGCCGGTGGAGACGTCGAGCAGGTCCACGCCGTGCTCCTCCAGCAGGGCGGCCAGCCGGACCGTCTCGTCGGCGGTCCAGCCGTCCTCCTCCAGCCAGTCGGTGGCCGAGATCCGGAAGAAGAGCGGGAGCTCCTCGGGCCACACCGCCCGCACCGCGTCCACGACCTCCAGGGCGAAGCGGGTGCGGTTCTCGAAGGAGCCGCCGTAGGAGTCGGTGCGCCGGTTGCTGTGCGGGGAGAGGAACTCCCCGATGAGGTAGCCGTGGGCGCCGTGGATCTCCAGGACCTCGTAGCCGGCGGCGAGGGCCCGCCCGGCGGCGGCCGCGAACTGGCCGGTGATCTCGTGGATCTCCTCGGTGGTGACCGCGTGCGGCACGGGGTGGCCCTCGTCGAAGGCCACCGCGCTGGGGGCGCTGGGCCGCCAGCCGTGCGCCTCCTCGCCGACCGGGCCGCCGCCCTTCCAGGGCCGGTCGGTGGAGGCCTTGCGGCCGGCGTGGCCGATCTGGATTCCGGGGACCGAGCCCTGGGACTTGACGAAGGAGGTGATCCGGCGGAGGGCCTCGACCTGGGTGTCGTTCCAGATGCCGAGGTCCTGCGGGCTGATCCGGCCCTCCGGGGAGACGGCGGTGGCCTCCTGGATGATCAGGCCGGTGCCGCCGGTCGCGCGGGCCGCGTAGTGCGCGAAGTGCCACTCCAGGGCCACGCCGGCGTTCGGGCCGAAGGCCTCGGCGCTGTACTGGCACATCGGCGCCATCCAGATCCGGTTCGGGATGGTCACCGACCGGAGGGTGTAGGGCTGGAAAAGGGCGGCGAAGGCAGCGGGTGCGGCACTCATGGGGTTCTCCAGATGTCACCGGACGCGCACCGGGGTCGGTGCGGCGCTAAGTACGAGAGATACCGTACTACGGAACTTCTCGTAGTACGAGACTTTCCGTACAAGCGGCTCGGGGGTGCCCCGCGACGGCCTCCGGCCCCGCCTCGGCGGGCCCTGTCCGTGCGGGGGTGCACACTGGCGGGAAACCTGCCGTATCAGGACAAGGACGTCCGGAGGTGTCGGCCATGACCGACGTGCTGCTGCTCGCTGGGACCCGCAAGGGGCTGTTCATCGGCCGACGCCGGGGCGCGGGCCCCTGGGAGCTCGACGGACCGCACTTCAACGCCCAGGCCGTCTCGGCGGTCGCCATCGACGCGCGGGGCCCGGCGGCCCGCCTGCTGGTCGGCGGGGACAGCTCGCACTGGGGGCCGTCCGTCTTCACCTCCGACGACCTGGGTGCCACCTGGCAGGAGCCCGCCGCGCCCGCCGTGAGGTTCCCGAAGGACACCGGCGCCTCCCTGGAACGGGTCTGGCAGCTGCACCCGGCCGGCCCGGAGGCCCCGGACGTGGTCTACGCGGGGACGGAGCCGGCCGCCCTGTTCCGCTCGGTCGACCGGGGCGGGTCCTTCGAGCTGGTCCGGCCGCTGTGGGAGCACCCGACCCGTTCCGCATGGGTGCCGGGCGGCGGCGGCGAGGGGCTGCACACCGTGATCACCTACCCCGCCGACCCGGCCGCGGTGACGGTGGCGGTCTCCACCGCCGGGGTGTTCCGCACCCGGGACGGCGGCGCGAGCTGGAGCCCTTCCAACCACGGGGTCTCGGCGGTGTTCCTGCCCGACCCGGACCCCGAGTTCGGCCAGTGCGTCCACAAGATCGCCCAGGACGCCGGGAACCCGGACCGGCTCTACCTCCAGAACCACTGGGGGGTCTACCGCAGCGACGACGCGGGCGCCGAGTGGACCGACATCGGCTCCGGCCTGCCGTCCGACTTCGGCTTCGCCGTCGCCGCCCATCCGCACCGCCCGGACACGGCCTACGTCTTCCCGCTGAACGCCGACTCCGACCGGGTCCCGGCGGGACGCCGCTGCCGCGTCTTCCGCACCCGCGACGCCGGCGCCACCTGGGAGCCGCTGGCCAAGGGGCTGCCCGACGGGGACCACTACGGCACGGTGCTGCGCGACGCCCTGTGCACGGACGACGCGGACCCGGCGGGCGTCTACTTCGGCAACCGCAACGGCGAGCTGTACGCCAGCGACGACGACGGCGACAGCTGGCGGCTGCTGGCCGACCACCTCCCCGACGTGCTCTGCGTCCGGGCCGCCGTACTGCCCTGAACCTCCCGCGCGAAGGGGCCCGCGTCTGGGAGGCTGGCGGGCATGAGCGCGCACGAACCCCCGGAACTGCGGCAGTTGACCCGGCCCGAGGAGGTCACCCCGGAGCTCCGGGAGGAGCTCGTCGACTGCTGGGAGGCGGTGGTCAACTCCGGCGGCGCGGTCATCGCCGCCGAATTCCCGCTGCCTCCCGTACGCCGCTCCCACGTGGCCCCCGTGGTCGAGGGGCTCGTCCGCTCCCTCGACCCCGACCTCGGCAGGCTGCTCGTCGCCACCGTCGGCGGCGCGCTCGCCGGCTGGCTGGTCGTGCGCCGCGACCGCCACCCGCTCGTCGCGCACCGCGGGGCGGTCAACCACGTCCAGACCCTCCCCCGGCTGCGCGGCCGCGGGATCGCCACCGCCCTGATGAACCGGGTACCCGACGTCGCCCGGGAGGAGATGGGCCTGGAACGGCTGGCCATCGCCGTCCGGGGCGGCCTCGGCCTGGAGGACTTCTACCGCGGGCTCGGCTGGGTTGAGGTCGGCCGGTGGCCGGGCGCGCTGCGGGTCGCGCCCGGCGACGACCGGGACGAGATCCTGATGGGCCTCGTCCTCTGACAAAAATGCCCCGCGGGGGTTACGGTCTTATGACCGTTCGCCGGCACCGGTACGCATTCCTCGACGGAGAGGAACAGCTGGGATGAGCAACGACCCCTCGTACGGCGACCCTTCGCACCACGCCCCCCTGTACCTGGAACCGAGGCTCGCACCGCGCGCGGCGGCCCTCCTGGAATCACCGGCGCTCCTGCACACCCTCGTCGACGCCCTCGGATCCCCCCTCAACGTGATCCTGCCCGACCAGATCGCCGACAACGTCCGCGGCTTCCGCGCGGTGTTCGCCCGCCACCGGCTCGCCGGACGCGTCTTCTTCGCGCACAAGGCCAACCGCTCCAGCGCCCTCGTCCGCCGGCTCACCACCACCGGAGCGGCCCTCGACGCCGCCTCGCTCACGGAGTTGCAGCACGCCCTGGGATCCGGGTTCGCCGGAGCCGACGTGATGGCGACCGGTCCCAAGGACCCCGAGTTCCTCTGGCTCGCCGCGCGCAGCGGGACGCTCGTCAACGCCGACGGACCCGGCGAGCTGGAGCGGGCGGCGGCCCTCGTGCGCGGGCACGGACTGCCGCGCCTGCGCGTCCTGTTGCGGCTGTCCGGGTTCGAGGCCGCCGGGGCCCGGCGGCTCTCGCGCCGCAGCCGCTTCGGCACCTCCGTGAAGTCCCTGCACCACCTGCTCGACGTCCTCGACCGCCACCGCGGGGAGCTGGAGCCCGTCGGCGTCGGCTACCACCTCGACACCACCAGCGTGGAGGAGAAGGCGACGGCGCTGGAGGGCTGCCTGCACGCCATGGAGGAGCTGAGGACGCGCGGCCTGCGGCCGACGGCGATCGACGTCGGCGGCGGCTTCGGCGTCGGCTACCTGGCCCGCGCCGCCCAGTGGGAGCGCTACACCACCGAGCTCACCCGCGCCGTCATGGGAACCCGCCCGCCCCTGTCCTGGGGCGGCCACGGCTACGGCCTGCGCGCCGAGAACGGGACCCTGCGCGGCGCGCTCGGCCTCTACCCGGCCCACCGGCCCACCGCCGGCCCCGGATACCTCGACGAGCTGCTCGCGCATCCGGCGCCCGGGCTGGGCCGCCCGCTGGGCACCCTGCTCCTGGAGGGCCTCTACGACCTCTACGCCGAACCGGGCCGCGCCCTGGCCGACCAGTGCGGGCTCACCCTCGGCAGGGTCCTGGAGGTGCGGGACTCCGACGGCGGGGAGAAGCTGGTGCGCCTCGCGATGAACGCCGGCGACGTCGGCCTGGAGGACCACGGGGTCCTCGTGGACCCGGTGGTCCTGCCCCGCGGCCCGGCCCCGGCCGACGCGGCGGGGCCGGTGGCGGTGCACCTCATGGGCAACCTCTGCCTGGAATCGGACCTGATCACCCGCCGGACCGTGTTCCTGCCCCGGCAGCCGCGCCCCGGCGACCTCCTCGCCTTCGCCAACACCGCCGGCTACTGCATGGACTTCGGCGCCACCCGCGCCCAGGGGCAGGCCGTCGCGCGCAAGGTCGCCGTCCACCGGGAGGAGGACGGCGGCTGGCAGTGGTGCCTGGACGAGCAGTACTGGCCGCTCACACGGACGGGGGAAGCCCAGGGATGAGGTACGACAGCATCACCGAAGCGATCGGCGGGACACCGCTGGTCCGCATCGACGCGGCCGTGCACGGCCTGCGCCACATCGACCTCTACGCCAAGCTGGAGATGCTCAACCCCTTCGGCTCGCTCAAGGACCGGGCCGCCTGGAACATGACCCGCGGCGCGCTCGCCGGCGCCGCCGAGCGCGGCGAGACGGTCGTCGAACTGTCCAGCGGGAACACCGCCAAGGCCCTGGCGCTCATCGCCGGACTGCACGGACTGCCCTTCAAGAGCGTCACCAACCGGATGCGCATACCCGAGGTCAAGGACCTGCTCCTGCTGCTCGGCGCCGAGATCGAGGAGCTCCCCGGCCGCAGCGAGTGCCTCGACCCCACCGACGAGGACGACCCGCTGACCCTCTTCCACCGGCAGCTGAACCTGCCCGGCAGCGCCCACCTCCACACCGACCAGTACTTCAACCCCCGCAACACCGAGGCCCACGCCTCCGGGACCGGCCCGGAGATCATCGCGGACCTGGACGGCCGGGCCCCCGACTGGTTCGTCGCCTGCGTGGGCACGGCCGGTTCCTCCACCGGCGTGGCGCGGGCGCTGCGCGCGCACGACCCGAAGGTGCGCGTCCTCGGCCTGGTCGGCGAGAAGGCCGACTTCATCCCGGGCATCCGCACCATCGACGAGGTGCAGGAGGTCGGCATCTTCGACCCGGCCACCTACGACGCACTGGAGCCGGTCACCTCCGACGAGGCCATCGAGGGGATGCTGACGCTGCTGCGCCGCTGCGGACTGCTGGCCGGACCGACCGGCGGGGCCGCCTACTTCGGCGCGGTCCGCCATCTGCGGGAGCTCGACGCCGGGCTGACGGAGCGCAGGACGGCGGTGTTCATCGTCTGCGACCGGGTGGAGAGCTACACCGGCTACGTCCGCCGGCGCCGCCCGGACCTCCTCGGGCTGCCGCCCGTCAGGAACTCGGTCGCCACCCTGACCGGGGCGGAGGCCGCCTCGGCCGCCGTCATCGGCGTCGACGAGGCCCGCGCGTGGATCGCGGAGCGCGACCCGCTGGTGGTGGACCTGCGCGGCCCGTTCGCCTACGCCGCGCTGCACATCGAGGGGTCGGTGAACATCGTGGACGAGCTCTTCGACGAACTCGTACGGGGCGGGCTGCCGTTCGGCCGGAGCCGGCCGGTGCTGCTGGCCTGCCCGGTCGGCGAGAAGTCGGCCCTGTACGCGGCCCTGCTGACCCGCATGGGCCACCCCGACGTCCGCAGCCTGGCCGGCGGGATCATCGCCTGGCGGGACGCCGGCGCTCCCCTGGTGCGTGACTGACGTGGCCGTGCCCGCCGCCGAGCTGGCGGCGCTCGCCGACTGGCAGCGGCCGCTGCGCGCCCAGTTCCCGATCATCGGGGGCAACCCGGACCTGGTCTACCTGGACAGCGCCGCCACCTCCCAGAAGCCGCAGCCCGTCCTGGACGCGGTGCAGGCGTACCTGACCACCTCCAACGCCAACGCGGCGCGCGGCTCCTACCCCTGGGCCAACACGACGACGGCGCTGGTGGAGGGCGCCCGGGAACGGGTCAAGCGCTTCCTGGGCGATCCGGATCCGGAGCGGTCCTCGGTCCACTTCACCAGCGGGACCACGGAGGGGCTGCGGACGGTGGCGCGGGACTGGCTGCCGGCCCTGCTCGTCGACGGCGACGAGATCGTCGTCCCGTTCGCCGACCACCAGGCGAACCTGGCGCCGTGGCTGGAGGCCCGGGACCTGCTGGCCCGCCAGGGGGTGCGCGTGAGGGTCCGGGAGCTGCCGTACCAGGCGGCTTCCGGCGACTACGATCCGCGGGCGCTCGCGGCGGTCACCGGGCCGCGGACCCGTTTCGTGGCCGCCACCCACGTCCACCACGTGTACGGGGCCGACATGAACGTGCACCGGATCCGCCAGGTGGTCGGGCCGCAGGTGCCGATCTGTCTGGACGCGGCGCAGAGCATCGGCCACCTGCCGGTCTCGGTGGCCGGCCTCGACGTGGACTTCGTGGTGTTCTCCGGCCACAAGGCGATGGCCCTGCCCGGGTCGGGCGCGGTCTGGGCCCGCGGACTGCGCGGCCCGCGGCTGCGGCCCGGCGGCTGGAGCGGGACCCCGAACACGGCCGGGATCGCGAGCCTGGCGGCGGCCCTGGACTGGCTGGACGCCGCCGGCACCGGCCGGATCGAGCGCTGGACGGTGGCGCTGACCGCGCTGCTCACCGACGGGCTGGACCGGCTGGACGCCTACGAGGTGCTGGGCTGCCGGACCAGTCTGGCGGCCGGGTCACGGGTCCAGCGGCGGCGCAGCCTGGTCACGTTCCGCCATCGGGGGATCGACTCGCGGGATCTCGGGTTCATCCTTTTCAGTCACGGGTTCATGGTGCGGACGGACGGCCACTGCCAGGCCGGACCCGGTGCGCGGGAGGGCTCGGTGCGCGTCAGCCTGCACGTCCACAACACCCCCGAGGAGGTGGAACGGCTCCTCGCCGCCCTCGCCAGTCTGGAATGATTTCCATGAGCGGGTTGCGGCTTCGGCGACGGAGGCAGTGCGAGCGGCATGGGCACAGGCATGGGCACGGGCATGGGCACGGGCATGGGTGCGGGCGCGGGTGTGAGCACGGGGACGGCGGCGCGCTGGGTCGAGCGCTGGGAGCGCCAGCAGCAGTTGTACGCGGTCGACCGCGAGGAGAGGTTCGCGGTCATCGCCGACCTCGTCGAGCACGTCGCGGGCGGCCGGCCGGCTCCGCTGGTGCTCGACCTGGGCAGCGGCCCCGGGTGCCTGGCCGCCCGGCTCGCCGCCCGGCTGCCGGGCGCCGAGGTGCTCGCGGTCGACGCGGACCCGCTGCTGCTGGAACTCGGCAGCGCCCACTACGGCCGGGCCCTGCGCTTCGTCAACGCGATGATCGGCGAGCCGGGCTGGCTGGACCGGCTGGGCCTGGACCGGCCCGCGGACGCGGTGGTGTCGACCACCGCCCTCCACTACCTCGGGGAGCGGACCCTGCGCCGGGTGTACGGGGAGCTCGCCGGGCTGCTGCGGCCGGGCGGGATCCTGGTCAACGGCGACCACATCAGCCCGGACTCGGCGAGGATGTCCGAACTCGCCCGGGACGTCGGGCGCCGCCACGCCGAACGCCATGCCGTGTGCGGACACGAGGAGGACTGGGAGTCCTGGTGGTCGGGAGCGGCCGGCGACCCGGAGCTGGCCCCCCTGCTCTCCCACGGCGGGGAGGGCGGGCGGGCCCCGTGCGAGGGCAACGACCTCACGGTGTCCGGCCAGGTCGCGCTGCTGCGCGAGGCGGGGTTCACGGACGTGGGGGCCGTCTGGCAGGTCGGCCCGAGCCACGTCCTGGCCGCCGTCCGCTGACCGGCGGCCCCGGCCGCCGGCCGCGGGGTGTTACGGAAGGCGCCAGTCCACTGGCTGGCCGCCCTCCCGGGCGAGCAGCTCGTTGGCCCGGCTGAAGGGGCGCGAGCCGAAGAAGCCGCGGTCCGCCGACATGGGCGAGGGGTGGGCCGACTCGATCGCCGGGAGGCTGCCGAGCAGCGGCCGGCAGTTGCGGGCGTCGCGGCCCCAGAGGATGGACACCAGCGGCTTGCCGCGGGCGGCGAGCGCCCGGATGGCCTGCTCGGTGACCTCTTCCCAGCCCTTGCCCCGGTGCGATCCGGGCTTGCGCGGCGCGGTGGTCAGGGCCCGGTTGAGCAGCAGCACTCCCTGCCTCGTCCACGGGGTCAGGTCCCCGTTGGAGGGCCTGGGCAGCCCCAGGTCGGTGTGCATCTCCCGGAAGATGTTCTCCAGGCTGCCCGGCACCGGCTGCACCTCGGGGGCGACCGCGAAGCTCAGCCCGATGGCATGGCCGGGTGTCGGGTAGGGGTCCTGTCCGACGATCAGTACGCGGACGTCGTCGAAGGGCTGCTGGAACGCGCGCAGGACGTTCGCCCCGGACGGGAGGTAGGTCCGGCCGGCCGCTATCTCGGTCCGGAGGAAGTTCCCCATGCCCGCGATGCGGTCCGCGACGGGTTCCAGGGCCTTCGCCCAGCCCGCCTCGACAAGTTCGTTCAAGGGTCGTGGTGCCACGCTGCGTCACTCTACTGGGTCACGCTGACAGGGCGTTACCGCCACGTTCCGTCGACCGGCGCTCGCCGTCCGTCAGTTGATCCGGTTGAAGCGTGTATGACATTCAACGGATAAATGAGGACAGATGCCACCTGGGCGGGCCCTGCCCGAACACCTGCTTCCGATAAGCCAGTAGCATGCGGCGCCATGAGCTCCCCCACTGGGCCCGCAAACGGCCTGCCCGTACGAATGCCGCGACCCCGCCAGACCGGACGGCACCGCCGGCCCGAGCCCGCGGTGGCGCCCGAGGGCGCGCCCGCGCTGGTGCTCGCCGTGCCCGGTGCCCCCTCGGCCGCCTCCCGGGGCCTCGCCGAGGAGATCATCAGCATCGGCCGCTCCGAGCTGCCGGGCCTGGAGGCCCGGATCGGATACCTGGAGGGCGAGGACACCGAGGACAGCGAGTTCCCCTCGCTGTCCGGCGTGCTGAGCGCCGTCGCCGAGGAGCGCACCGTGCGTGCGGAGTTCGCCCGCGCCGCCGGCCACGAGGTGCCCGCGCCGACCGGCCCGGACGCCGTGGTCGTGCCCCTGCTCGCCGGCCCGGACGCCGACCTGCTGCGCCGCGTGCGCCAGGCGCTGATGGACTCCTCGGCCGCCGCCGAGCTGGCCGACGTCCTCGGCCCGCACCCGCTGCTGGCCGAGGGGCTGCACGTGCGCCTCTCCGAGGCCGGCCTGGCCCGCGCCGACCGCGCCCGCCTGTTCACCGTGGCCACCGCCGCCGACGGCATCATCCTGGCCACCACCGGCGGCGAGGAGGCCGTCCAGGCCGCCGGCATCACCGGCATGCTGCTGGCCGCCCGGCTCGCGGTGCCCGTGATGGCCGCCGCGCTGGACCAGGAGGGCTCCGTGGCCGCGGTCGCCGCGGAGCTGCGCGGTGCCGGCGCGGTCCAGCTCGCGCTGGCGCCGTACCTGATCGGCCCGGAGGCGGCCGACGGGCTGCTGGACACGGCCTGCAAGGAGGCCGACTGCGCCACCGCCGAGGTGCTCGGCGCCTACCCGGCGCTCGGCAAGCTCGCCGTCGCCCAGTACAGCGCGGCCCTGGGGATCCAGCTGGGCGCGCCGGCCCAGTAGGACCACCCGGGGAGGGCCCGTCCGGAACGCCTTGGGTTCTAGGAGTCGTCGCAACACCCCACTTCAAGGGGTGCGATGGACTTCGAGATCCGGGGAGACCGGAAGCCGCAGGGACCCAGGAAGCT